>JACOVT010000088.1 GCA_016177165.1 Microcaldota archaeon | reverse complement strand
TTTAAAGGCTACTTTGAAGTCCCGCAGGAGTTTAAAGGCTAGCCCCAACACCACCCCAAACCTCGCACGCAAGCTTTATTATCGGTTGCTGTTTTGTTCCTGTCGTGTCAAAGAAGCCCGTTTCTCTAGGGAAGTTATCTTTCGTCAACCTTTACTCAAGAAACTTTGAAAACTAGTGAGACAACTTTTGCGCTGGAACCGCAAAGCAACCGGAAGGCGTATGATTTCAAGTTTAACCAAGAGAATCCGATACTATTGCAGTTCCGCGTTAACTCGGTTGAGGAACTCGAAAGTGTCACGCGGATGCTTGAGGAAAAGGGAGTGCGAATTGGGCAGAGGGTTCTTAAGAAAAGCTATGGTACTATTACTACTTTTCTAGATCCCGATAGTAACGTGATAGAGTTACTCGTAAAACCTAAATAGCTACTTCTCAGGCTACTTTTCCGCGTATCTCGCGCGCGCCTCAATCTTCTCGATGCGGCGCAGCACCCGTTCGTCTCCCTGCGAAGCGTAGCCTGCGTAGAAATCTCCCCAGATCTCGCGGAACTTGCGGAAATGGGTTGAGAGGAGCATCTTCTTGAACACCGTGAGGTCGACTGCCTTGTCCTCAAGGCGGTCGGAGCGGTAAGCTAGTCCGAAATCAATGAATACGGGACTGCGTCGCATTATTATGTTGGATGTTGTAAGGTCGCCGTGGACGATTCCCAAACCGTGCAGAGCCGCCACTGCGATACCTACTGCCCTAGCAATATTGGGAGCGGCTTCTATCGTGTCGCGAAGCCGACTGCCTTCAACCAGTTCAAGGGTTATGCTTTTCTTTTTCAGGTCCACGTCTAGAACTCGCGGCGTCTCCACAACGTCATGGGCTTGGGTGATCAGCTGCGCTTCTGTTTTTACGCGCTGGCTGCGTATCCTCTCATCCAGCTCTTTCACGCGGTAGCTCTTGGGCACGCGGACTTTGTGCACGCACGGTATTCCCAAATAGTCGTGCTTCCACAGCTCTGCTTCGGCCCCACGATAGATCAGTTCAGCCAACCAATCACCAATAATGCCACTTAATAAACCCGCAAACCAATATAATGATGCTTGTTTTCACTAGTGGTGAAATGGATTCTACAGAGTACTACTTCATAATAGACCGGTTGAACACGCCCGCGGACGTCGACTTCCTCAATGAGAAGATGGGCCTTTCAAGGGACATGCTGTTCAACATACTCGCCCGCAAGGTGGTGCGCAACGTGCTGCGCACCTTCCACCGCATCAAGGCAAAACAGCGCCATCTGCTCGATGACTGGAAGCGCGGCAAGAGCTTCTGCGAGCTGGCCGCGCGCGAGGGCTTCCCACCCGTGCTGATGGCGTCGTTCGTGCTAGAAGCAAAACGCGTCTCGAAGAAGCAGTTCCAACAGATGCTGCGCAATCCTGAAAAAGTTGCCGACAAGAGGATTTGTGCGGAACTGAAGGAGGTAGTGGAAAAGGACTTCGTCTACTCGCCCCGCTCATCGGACATACAGCGACAGCACGGAAAGGATGCCGAGCTCAAGCTGAGCGAGTTCGTAAAGCGCCTTGGCGTGGAGTACATGACGGAGTACGAGAACAAGGCGGTCAAGCACCACCAACGCACTCCGGATTTTCTGCTCAAGAAGCCCGTCATGGTCGAGGGCATGAAGGTCCACTGGGTCGAGAGCAAGGCCTCGTTCGGCAGCCCTGAGGAGATGAAGCGCGACTATCGGCGCCAGCTGGAACCGTACGTGAAGCACTTCGGCCCGGGGATTGTGGTGTACTGGTATGGCTACGTGGAGGATGTCGCGCTGCCAAACGTTAGGGTAATAGATGAGAACTTCTTCACGCGGGAACAGGCGAAATAGTCGTTCCCTTGGTCCCGAGGGAGACAAATAACGCCGATACTATGACGATCAGTATCAGGTCATCCAAAGGCAGACCTGCCTTGAGCGATATGTAGACGCTCACCATCGCGGCCGTTGCTCCGATTACTTCGATCCAGTGCATACTAACCAATCACATGTATGGCGCGGGAGTCTATCAATCTATCTACAAAAATATTCCAAACTAATTGTGCAAATAGTGCATTATTGGCTTATTTAAGTAGGGTAATGCACAAGTATTAGCATGGAACTGTCCAGCCTCGAGAAAAGGATAATGGAGGACATACGCGACCATGGCATCTGGGCCGGCGAGACCGCAATGGCCAAAAGGCTCAACATATCACGCGAAACACTCTCATACAAGCTGGACAAGCTGGAGCAAGAAAGGGTAATAACCGGGTTCAACCTGCGCATCAACCCGATGAAGCTAGGGTTCCGCGAAATAGCCTACGTGTTCTTCAAGTTGAAGAAGCAGGTAAACGTTGACAAGGTATACTCATACATACTTGCGCACAACCACGTCCAGTCGGCGATCCTCGCCACCGGCGAGTACGACTTTGTCTCAAAGGTGCTGTTTCACGACTCGCGGGACCTACACTCGTTCATGGTGGATGTTCAAAACAGGCTGAAGAACTACGTTGAAGACATGCACGTCACCATAGCAACGCAGGTCTACAAGCTGCACAGCATCTGCCTGAGCGCTGGTGATGCGGAATACTTCAGGCCATGCGAGAAGGATATGAAACTGCTCTCGATACTATTTGACAACCCACGGGCCTCCATAAAAGAGGTGGCAAAACAGGCCCGGATGCACCGCAACACCGTGTCGAGGCGCCTCAACCAGCTTTACGGCCGCCGCGTGATCCTCAAGCTGGCGGCGAAAGTGAACAAGGAATACTACAATCAGCTGGGAATGGGCTTTTGGGCCATCGTCCAATTCGATGCAGAGACCGGCTTTGTGGACGAGCTGGCGGGCAAGCTGTCAGAAATGAAAGAGGTGCACGAGCTTTACGCCGTTACCGGGCCGCACGACCTCATAGCAATAATAAGGGTCGATGACGCCAGAAGCTACTCCAATTTCGGCAAGCAGATATTCGGCATGCCGCACATGGGCAGGATGCTGACATCAGTCGTGTTCCAGAGCGAAGAAAAACCCCTGTCCCCGCGGCAGCTTACCAGTTGATAGCCACGCTATCGGTGCGCCAGCGCGGCTGAACCTCCATCCTCTCCCTGGAGCCATGCCTGAACGCAAGCAGCCCCGCGTACGCGATCATTGCGCCATTGTCGCCGCACCATTCGGGCCTCGGAGCGTATGCCTTTGCGCCATGGGCTTTTGACATGTCTGTCAGCATGCCAAACAACCGCCTGTTCTGGGCCACGCCGCCAACAACCATCACTTCCAGCTTGCCGGTATGGGCCAGCGCACGCTCCGTAACCTCGCACAGCATGGAAAAAACGGTCTCCTGAAAGCTGAAGCAAAGGTCCTTCAGGGCAACCTTTTCCCTTCGCCTAAGAGCAGCCGTCAATATGCCAGAAAATGCCAGATCCATGCCCTTGACCGTGTAGGGCAGCTCGACATACCGGCCGCCGATGGCAGTTTTTTCCACCTCCGGGCCCGCAGGGTTGTCGAGGCCAACCTCCCGTCCGAACTTGTCAAGCGCGTTACCCACGCCGATATCCAGCGTCTCGCCGAAGACCCGGTACCTTTTCTTCTCCAACCCCATCACCTGCGTGTTGCCGCCAGAAACATAGAGCGTGAGCGGGTCCTTGCAGCCGCTGTCAAGCTTACCTATCTCTATGTGTGCCACGCAATGGTTTACGGGAACCACCGGCTTGCCTTTGGCTACACGAACGGCAAACCTGACGCCAGACAAAAGGCATGGCGGGAGACCCGGCCCGCACGAGACTGAGAAAACGTCAACATCACCCAGCCCAATGCCGGCCTTGGACAATGCGTTTTCAAGTATTGTGCCTGACACCTGGTCGTGGTGCTTGGCCGCTTCCATTGGGATGATGCCAGACCCGAGAGCGGGCTTGTAAACATCGCGCTCGTTTGACAGTACACGTCCGTCCTCGACCAGCCCGACTCCAAAAGTGTGCGCCGTGCACTCCACTCCAAGTGATATCATCAAGTCACCCTAGCCCGAACACCAGCAGGACAACGGCCAAGTCGTATAAGAAGTGCGAAAGTACGGGCGCGTAGATGGACTTGGTGATTTTGTATTCAATTCCGAGGACAGCGCCGAGCACGAAAGCGCCCACAACTTGGGTCAGCGACCCGAACGCGATGTGGAAGAACCCGAACACGAATGAGGCGAAAACAAGGTTTGTCCTCGCCTGCAGGTATCCCCTGAAGAAAATCTCCTCTACGAACGCAGCGGCCACTATTGTAACGATGACTTCGGCCACGTCGAGCTGCCTGATTATTCCAGACGCCTTTGCCGCGTCAGTGGAATCGATGGAGTAGGATATAATGCTGAGAATGATCGCTATTCCAAAGAGAATGCCGAAGAAGCCGAGCGATATGAGCGTGTCTTTCCATAATACTGTTTTTCTGAAACCGATTCGCTCCAGCCAGCTCCCTTTTTCCTTCCTCACGCCGTATATGACGAGCAGGACCATTAGCCCGTAGAGGAGGAGCGTTGCAGTCATGGTCTACACTAGCTCTTTTTGTCTAGGGCGGGTTGTTCCTTGGACTTCCATCTGGTATAGCCGCAGTGTCCGCAATGCACCCTGTCCTTATGTTCGGCCATCCAGTAGCCATCCCCGCACTTGGGGCACGTTTGTTTCTTTCGCTCCAGCTTTGCTCCCTTGACGTCGAACCAGACAACCGGCCTGCCGCCCTTTTCCTTTTCAGCCATTCAAATCACTTCTTTTCAGACGCAGTTTCATTCTGTTTCTTTTCCTTTTGTTTTGGTTCTGCGTTCTTAAGCGCTTCCTCCGAATCGTAAATCCTCACCCTTGCAGTGCCGCGGCGGGCGCCATACTCCTGCCTCAGGGTCTCTACGACGATGCAGGCTTCCTTGCCGCCCATGCGCGCCGAAACCTCTGCCACCATGTCCTTGCGGCTTGGCGTGTTTTTATAGTCGCTTACGCCCAGAACCAGCTCTCTCCTGCGGAGCAGTTCATTCTTTTTTTCTGCAACAACCTCTATTTTCACCAGATCACCTTTTCATCATTGCCAGAACCTTGGCTGCAAGAGCGCGGCTTTTGTAGTTTACGTCCACCCTTACCGCCCCAACACCTGGCTGGCCGTACCACACAGCAGCGCCAGCGGGCGCTTGCGCGATTGCCGCAAGCGTGAGCAGGTCTTCCTCGCCCACTACCCTCAGCTTTGCCCTTAGCTTTATAGACCTTAGCATTGCGTTCCACGCGCCATCCGTTATGCAGCCTGCCGGGTTGACTGCAAGTATTACCCTTTTCTTTACCCCTTTTATGAGTTTGTTAAAGTCACTCTCTGCAGGCATGCGCCTTACCTTTCCGTCGTATACTATAACATCAGGTATTATTCCCTTCCTTATGAAGCGCGCGGAAACGTCATCCCCAACAGTTATCAGGAACCCGCGCTTCCTTGCCGGCAGGCGGGTGTACAGGCTTCCAAGGGGCTTTTTGACCAATGCCCTTGCCCTCGGCGTGAGTGTAAGCATTTGAGAGATCACTTGCTCAATCGCAGCGCGTATTTACCGGGCACTGTTATGCCGAGCTTCTTCGCTATCTCCGAATTGTTAGGGTCGAACACGATGACGTACCCTTTCCAGCTTGCTGTCAGCGTCGAGTCCTTGCAAGTCGGACAGGTGTCTGTTTCTGTGACTCGCCTGCATTTCTTGCACGCCTTTTCAGCCATGCTTTTCACTTCCGCCTCTTGCGCGGGCGTGGTGTGCTTTTCTCGCTCTTGACCTTGTCCCAGCCCTCTTTCCCGAGCCCGGGCTGCCTCATCGTAAGGTTGATCTTGCTTTCAGTAACAGTGTTTTTCATCGAAACCGCGGTTATTCGTGCAGCCACCAGGTCGCTCTTTTGCAGCATCTTCTTGGAGTCTTTTCCGGTCAGGACGCCTGTCTTTGCGTTGAAAGACATGAAGTCGTCGGTCACTTGGGAAACGTGAACGAGCCCATCAATTGGCCCGAACCTCAGGAACGCGCCGAACTCGGTTATCTC
Organism: Microcaldota archaeon; assembly: GCA_016177165.1. Taxonomy (GTDB): domain Archaea; phylum B1Sed10-29; class B1Sed10-29; order B1Sed10-29; family JACOVT01; genus JACOVT01. The sequence goes on along the minus strand of JACOVT010000088.1, from coordinate 4,254 downwards.
CGCAACTTTTGCCTTGATTAGCTCGTGCAGTTCCGGCTTGAAAACAACCACATCAAAGATGGTTTCGTGATGCGCAGCGCCATCGCCCGGCACTATTTTCCCTTCACCAATTTCCCGCGGGTTGAGAACGCTGATTATGACACCCATGTCCTTATCCAGCTTTCCTTCGTGTTGTTCCCGCAACGCCTTTATTATAGACTCTTCCATGTTCTGGGAAAAAAGCCGGGGCGGTATCCTTACGGTGTCCCTTACAGAAACCAAATAATACACCAGATCACCATTATTTCTTTTGCTCTTTTTTGAACGCCTCTATATCCTTCCTTATGAGGTCGAACGCCTTGGATTTTGGCAGCCAGCCCTGTATCTTGGTCCACTTGCCCGGCTCCAGCTTTTTATAGTCGGCAAGGAAGTGTTCGATCTCCTTGCGCACGTGCAGCGGCACGTCGTTTATGTCCTTTATTTCAGCCAGCCGCGGTTCAAGCTTTTCGATTGGAACGCATATTATCTTGGTGTCCTTGCCGCCGTCGTCTTCCATGTCAATGGCGCCTATGGGCCGGCATGCCACTACGCAGCCGGGGAAGGTTGGCCTTGTCGCTATCACCATCGCGTCCAGAGAGTCCCCATCACCGGAACGCGTTTGCGGTATAAACCCGTATTCCACGGGCCAATACATGGCCGAATGAAGCACGCGATCAAGCTTTATGTAACCGCCATTCTCGTCAACCTCGTATTTGTTGTTAGAACCCATCGGGTTCTCCACTACAACGTTGACCGTTTCTGGCGGGTTCTTTCCGGAAGACACGTCCCTTACAAGGTTCATCAAACACACCTCACCAATCCCATGAAGCGCCTAGCGTTTTCCTTTTCTTCACAAACACTGTTCTGACTCCTTTCGAGCGGCAGCGCGACCTCAGATCCGCATCGTTTGTGCATATGACGGCCGCATTGGCCGCAGCATACGCGAGCATGGCAGAGTCGACATCCCCCCCGCGAGTTTGGACGACTCTTGCGCCGTTTTTTTCCAACAGCCTTGATGCAACCTTCTTTTCATGGAGTTTCAGGAGCTCCCTCATGGCGCCATCAGTCACCGCGAATTCCGCCTTTGGGTAGTGTTTCCTTATCTCGTGGAACACGTCAATGTGGAAGCGGATTGGGACGACTAGGAAGTTGGTGTCGAGCAAGAACTCCAAGAAATCCCCGCTGCTCTATTACTTTTTCCTCCCTTTTTAAATCACTACCCGGCGCTACTGCACGGTTCCATGCCCTATCAGCGCCCAGCGCGACCCTATCTTCCTTGACAGGGCAACCCTTTCGCCTTTCTCGGCACATACCGCTTTCTTCAGGTTTAGCGTCACGAGTCGCGAGCGCACTTCTGACGCTATGCCGACCGTCATTGCAGTCCTTATGTTGACTACGATCGGTTCGTTTGGCTTGATCTTCTCTATAACTGGAACGGCTATAGTTTTGGAGAAAAGCTCGGCGTCTATGGTAAGCTTCCTTGTGACCGGTGGCAGTTCCCCGGACTTTGTTACCACGCTGCCCACCAACGAGTCGCTTTTAGTAAGCGATGGGTCCAGCGATGTGCCGATGCCAATGAGGCCGCCGGGCTTGGCGGTACTTATGATGCCCGTTGATGTCGAGAGGCTGGTTACTTTCGTCCTTAGCGGCTTGAACTCGCCCTTTACCTCGATGCCGGGCCCTATTTCTATCTCATCACCGACGCTTACCTCGCCGCTCGTTACAGAACCTCCTATGACGCCACCCCTGAGTTTTTCTATCCCGGTTCCGGGCTTGTTTATGTCGAAAGACCTTGCCGAAAGAAGCGTGAACTTTTTCTTCGCGTCCCTTTTTGGAGTCGGTATACTTTCCTGTATGGCCGCTATCAGCGCGTCTATGTTGACGTTGTAGTGCGCAGCCACTGGTATGATCGGGGCATTCTCGGCCACGGACCCGCGCACGAACTCCTCTATCTGCTGCCTGTTCTTCAGCGCCTCCTCTTTTGAGACCAGGTCGACCTTGTTCTGCGCTATGACTATATTGCGTATGCCGGACATGTTGAGTATGTTCAGGTGTTCCTGCGTCTGGGGTTGCGGAACGCTTTCATTGGCGGCAATTACTAGTATGCAGCCGTCCATGATCGCCGTACCTGTGATCATCACAGCCATCAATGCTTCATGGCCCGGGCAGTCCACAAATGAGACCCTCCTTAGCGGCTTGCATTCATGACCCTGCGCGCAGCGCGGGGCGTTTGAGAAGCGGCCGAAACCACTGCACGAGCCGCATTCGTAGAACACCGCATCTGCGTAACCCAGCCGGATTGTGATGCCGCGTTTTATTTCCTCGCTATGCCTGTCGGTCCAAGTCCCGGTGAGAGCTTTCACGAGCGATGTCTTGCCATGGTCCACATGGCCGGCTGTCCCTATGTTGACCTCTGCCTGCTCAAGCATTTGATTTTTCCTCCTGTTTTTCTGGCTTGGGTTCCACGCTTATCCCCAGCAGCTGCACGAAAGGTGTCGCGCCTTCGGCCTCGACTTTCAGGTTGACCTGTGCAATGTCCTCGCCTATCGTGTTTCCGCGTATGGTTTTTTTGCGCCTTTCGCCGGTTGTCTCCGGCCTGAACCCGGGGCCCTTGGACAGCAGGACCCGCTTTCTTTCCATCCCGAGCATGTCGGCCCTCATGGGGAACCCGTCCTTGTCGGTTCCGCCGGTTATGCGGAACTTGTAGCCTGCGCAGCCTATCAGCGACCCGTCCAGATCCTGCCCGACCCGCATGCCGTTCAGCACCTTGGACTTTACCTTATCCAGTTCTGTCTGGAAGCTTTTCCCTGTTTTTGGCTCACTTATGACCAGTTTCATTTCCACTCCTCCTTCACAGAATGAAACGTTAGAAAACTTGTTTTCTTGAGCTTCATTTACCTACCCTCCTTTATTCTTAGTATTTCCTTAATTAGTTCTTTCTCGCCCGACCTTTCCAGCAGCTCGTAGAGCTGCTCGCGGGGGACGTCAGAGTAGAGGAGCATGCCTTCCTTCAGGTTGCGCCCAACCGTCGCGCCCCCGATGGCCACGGCCGCTTTCGCGCCAGCCTCTATCTTGTCAACGCTGTTCTTTTCAATCTGGATGCTCTCTACAGTCCCGACGCGCTCCCCGCCTTCGTTGATCAGTGAATACTTTGGCCTCAGCGCGCCCGATATCACCTCTACCCCGACGACAGCTGGTTTGCTTGCCCTGAACACGTTGCCCGGAATTATGCGGAGCTTGGCTGGGAAAACATAGCGCGCCAGCTGCTCACTCCTTTCGCGTTTCTTCTCCTCATTTTCCCAGCGTTTGTAGTCGTCTATGAGCGAGTAGACCACCTTTCCCTCAAACACCGGCACGCCCTCGTTTTCGGCTTCACTCCTGAGTGCCGCCTCTGCGGCGGAGTTGAACACGAATATAGCCCCTGCATAGCGGTCCTGCGACCTGACGCTTCTTGCCTCGGCAACATCTCGCTTGGTAAGTCCTCCAATCCCGGCGCGCCTGATGCGGATGTTTTCCTTGGAGAAAAGGCTGGCAAGCGCTTCCAACGAACCGAGCGCGTCGGTCTTGACGATCACGCCGACGTTCTCGGTCTCTATCACGGCAGACTCTACCTCTGCGCGCACCTTGCCTAGGAACTCCGCCTCTTTTCCGGCAGGAACCACAAACAGCGGCGAGCCCGATATGGCCTTCTCCAGACCGGGCGCGGCGACTTTCACGCCAGCGGCCGCGCTGACCCGTTCAACGCTCTTGAACTTCTTCCTCGGATCACGGATCTCTTCCAGCGGCGCGGGCTGCAGCAGCGCGCGCACCTTGGTCACGATCGGCCCGTCTGTGGTGGCAACGGCAATCCCATCGCCGGAGCTTATAGACCCCTCGTAAATGATCGCGTCGACGCTCGGTCCAAGCCCCTCGGTTTTCTTTACCTCCAAAACTGTCCCGATGGCCGGCGCGTCCAGATCGACATGCAGCTTCTTCTCCATGAACCTCTGCGAGAGCCCCGCAAGAAAGAGTAGCAGTTCCGAGAAACCCTCGCCAGTTTTCGCCGACACCGGCACGATGAGCACCTGTTTCGTCAACTCGGTGACGCGGTCAAACCGCTCGCTGTTGAACCCCTGCTCCCCCAGCTTTCCGACAAGATCGTACAGCTTCTCATCCAGCGCTTTCTGGACAAAGTCCCTCTGCGACCCCAGCGATTCTGCGAATGATGCGTCCGGTTTGGAAATCCATCCATTAACG
>JACOVT010000090.1 GCA_016177165.1 Microcaldota archaeon | reverse complement strand
CTATATACTTGCAAACTTCTTCTCTAGAGAGAGTCACGTCTGGACCAATTCTGTACAATTTGAATTATGTGAGTGACGTTAACAATATGTCCATCCAAAACTTTCAAGCCAAAGTTATTTATGGACCAGCAACAAGTGTGACTCAAAACTTCGATTTATTTCCTAATAATGTAGCATCCGACTTTACCGCTAATCTCGTGTTTATGATGCCGAGCCAAACTAAGTTCTACGCAGTAAATATCACAGAGGTAAACAGCTTTAATCAAAGCACACAAAATCAGATTTTTAATCAATCTGGAGAGTTCAAAAATAAAAGCGTTGACCTACAATTCAGTTTTCAACTATATAAGGTATACCATGTTAATACATATTATGAACTACCGAGTATGGAACCATCCTCCACTATATGGTTTAATTTCATTAGTCGCGAAGCCTACAAACCGATAATAGACTGGATGCTGGTGGTCGTTTACTTTAAGGAATTAGCTTATGAGTGTTATGGGCCTTGTATAGTACCGTTTGGAAATGAAGTTACCCGCCCACATGAACAAGGAACTGATCTTAATGGTATTATTTATTCGAGCCAGATTGTAAAGGGTCAGAATACTCAGGGTTTTGGATTTACATTAATAACTGTCCATAAAATGGTCGGTCTGATTCGGCAAGTTCTTTTTGCACTAATAACCGGCCTTATTATATTGGTCGTAGATTTTGCTGTAAGTTCCAGAAGGCGTAGTCAGCTAAGCGCGTGAACGATTCTAACTTTTCAGTCAACTGTTAGCCTCAGGGCTTTTCCCAGCTGTTAGCGGTCAAGCCGTAATTACGGTACGGAATGGTGGGCGGCCTTGTTTTTTGCGGCCGCCATTCCTTACTACTAATCAGTTATCCCTTTTTGGCTGGGATATGACATAATCTGCAATGTCTTGTGCAGACAAGACTGCTGCTTGCCAAAATTCCTGCCGGAGCCTTTCTTTAATTTTTCCATTCGCAAGCTCGGCAAATAGGTAAAGTCCGGCAGTCATTATGAAATCCCAGGCGAGCGGGTTGTCGCTTGGCTTTATCCATCTTTCGTGGACCACTTCGGCTATATTAGATACCATTCCATTTCACCTCCTGCGGTGAAGTGCCGCATAGAGTGCATAGAGCGTGCCGGTATCTGGTTTAAATACTTATCGCGCGTGGAACACTTTAGTCAAGGAAATCTGTTAGAGCGCTACTTATCGCATCCTCGTGCGCCCGTCCCCGGCGCTTTTGGCTTGATGCTCAACTATATAAAACCTGAAAGCTATCTATGTATTGATGCCAAAACCTAAGCGTACATTCTTACTTACACCCAATGAGAGGGCAAAAGCAAAGGCTTGGGGTGCACGAGCACCACTAAGGCCTTGGGCAACGCGCGCAAGACTTGAAGCACTACGACAAGTATTTAAGGATGTCAGCGCAGGCAAGATAGATGATACAGAAGGAGCAAAAAGGCTGATGAAAGCAGGCCTTGATGTAAGGCACTACAATTATTATGGTAGAACTAGTCAGCTAACTGGTTGGCGTCTATGGAAGGCAAGCCCAGAAAAGTTGAGGGAGGACCTCCAATTTACATACTCCACACTACTGTGCCTGCGCGCAAGGAACGCAATAAAACCAGTTCCGAGATTCCAATCGGAAGAAAAGAGACTGGCAAACACAATTCAAGTCCAAGCAAAGACTTATCAGGTAAAAACCGGAAAACCCCTAGATCTCAATAAGGAAGCGGAGAAAGCTAGAATCGATTTGAGTAGGGAAGTTACTAATGAACCTCGTGTTGTCTTAAATATTCCTGGCGAGGAAGAACTAAGAACTATGCTTGGAAAACAGCCTCCGGCACTTGTACGCCACAAATTGGCCCAGGTTAAGGCTTCGATCTAATATTTATCCAAGGCAAGCGTTAGAAGTGCCGTGAACAAAAAGAAAGTGGTATACTCAAACCACGCAATAACACGAATGTACCAAAGGGACATAACTGAAGCAGATATAGAACGAACCATAGACCAGCCAGACTACTCCATAAAGTCAACCGACGGGCGAAAAATAGCATCTAAGGTGATTGGTTCAAAAACAGTACGGGCCATTTATAAGGAAGAAAGTGAAACCATTATAGTTGTAACGGTTTACTAGGTGCTTGAATGAAAGTCACTTACGATAAGGACGTGGATGCGGCGTACATTTACCTAAAGGAAACGATAGGCAAGGGAGAAGTAAAGAACTCCATTTCCATAAATGAGAACATAATCATAGACTTCGACGCAAGCAAAAAACTGATAGGAATAGAGATCCTTTCCGCAAGCGGCGTGGTCCCAAAGAAAGCCATAGAAACAATGCAAACAGCATAAGTTACTATAACCGCGGAGATTCTAACTTTTTAAGGGAGCCCATCCCCGGCGCCAGACAACCTCCAACAAACTGATGCAGCCGCCTGAATCAACCCAAGCCTTGGCCAGAGCGAGTGAACCTGCCCGGTCACCTTAGTTTTCGTACCATTATGGTGAGCGTTTCCCAGTCGTCCGGTGGTCTTGTGCCCTTGTAGATTTTCTGCCGGGCAAGTGATCGCAGTAGGAGCCCCTTACCCTTAGGGAACGGGCGCATCCCGTTGTTGAGGCAGACTCGCACGACCGCCGTGTTTTTCGGGTCGACGAGCGCGAACACGTACTTCGGGTTCCAGCGGGAGATCGCTTCTTGGCTGACTATCCTGCCTAGCGCGTTGCCAAGCCCCTTTTGGCGCGCTCGCGGGCTTATGCTGAATGAATGCAGCACCACTGCAGCCGACCTCCTCTTACCGATTCGGGTGGCGCCCAGCTGGGCGACCGTTTTTCCCCTCTCATTCAACAGTTGCTTGAAAAAATTTCCGTGAGTATCTATTTCTTTTGCTCGCGCCAAGACTGGTGGGGCTTTCCTGCCCAACACCCGCTCGTGCAATTCTGGCGAGGCTCCCGAAGCAAGACTCACCAGAACCGCTGGCCTGCCGCGCAAGCGGGCAATGCCGTAAGTGCCGTCGCGGGCTATCCATATTGGCTCGCGTCGTGCTCGCATGAGTGCAAGACGAAGGCTGGAAATATATACTGGTGGCACGGCCCCTCAGCACTAATATAAATGCAGGAAAGAGAATCAGCGCGTGCAAGACCTGAACGAACAGTTGGATTACTATTTGGGCGAGCGGTTTGCTTTTGGCGGCGCTGGCAGTGATGTTGGGAAGGCCCGCGTCGTAATGTTTGGAGTTCCGCTGGACGCAACGACTTCGTTCAAGCCCGGGACTCGTTTCGGGCCTAACGCCGTCCGCGAGGCCAGCCTTGACATTGAGGAATACGTCCGCGAGCTTGGCGTGAATGCCGTGGAGCGCGCAAAAGTCGCTGACGTTGGAAGCGTCTGGGTGTCGCCCGGTAACATCAAAGGGACGCTGGAAAGGTTGGCAGAGCTTTCCTCGATCATTGCAAAGGCAGGCAAGGTTCCTTTCGCGCTCGGGGGGGAGCACACTTGCACGGCTGGACTAATCGCGCCTTTTGCAAAGGACTGCGTGCTGGTGCATTTTGACGCGCACGCCGACCTTCACGAGGAGTATCGCGGGGACAAGCTGAACCACACTTCTGCAATACGGCGGTGCATTGATGCAGGCGTCAGGCCTGAGAACATCATTCAAGTTGGAGTGAGGTCGTTGTCAAAGGAAGAGCACGATTACGTTGGGAAAAGCAAGATTACTGAACTCTGGGCTGCTGATATCCATGGCGGCTTGAAAAAGGCCTGCGGCGCGATCGAGGCAAAGACGCGGGAAAAGAAGGTTTACGTTTCATTCGATTTGGATGTCATGGACTGCTCTCTTGTTCCTGCGACCGGGACGCCGGAGCCCGGCGGCCTGGGTTTTGACGAGGCGTGTGCGCTAATTGGTGCCGTGAAGGGCCGCGTGGTGGGCTGTGACATTATGGAAACGGCGCGCGACGCCGAGATGCTCACGCAGGTCGTGGCAGCGAAACTTATATATCGCATGCTGGCCTCGTTTGACTTTGGATGAGCACAATTATTCTGGCGCTGGGTGGGAACGCGCTGCCCGCGGAACACTGGCAGCTGCGCAAGTCGCTGGGCTTGGTAGCAAAAGTAGTCAAGCGATTGCGAAAGCGCGGCAACGTGATTGTTACTCACGGCAACGGGCCGCAAGTCGGTGCTCTCCTGTTGCAGCAAGAGCACCCGCGCGCACCGAAAATGCCGTTGCATGATTTAGTCGCGATGACCCAAGGCTCGCTGGGGTTCGAGATCGGGGAGGCGCTCGCGCGCGAGCGCCTCAAAGCGATAACAGTGATAACACGAGTTCTTGTTTCGAAAACCGACCCGGCTTTCCGCAAGCCTACTAAACCCGTAGGCCCGTTCTACGACAAGCCCGGCCCGGGCCTGGCAGAGGACGCTGGTAGGGGGTATCGCCTGGTTGTTCCTTCACCAATTCCTCTGGATGTGGTGGAAGCAAAGACGGTCAAGAAGTTGGCTGGTGCCGGTTGGGTGGTGATAGCCTGCGGTGGTGGGGGAATTCCAGTGGTGCGGACAAAAGCAGGCACAGAGCCGGTCGAGGCGGTGATCGACAAGGACCGCGCAAGCGCGCTGTTGGGCGGGCAGGTCGGAGCGAAGGAGCTGATCGTGATCACGAGCGTTCCTTTTGTTTACAAGAACTTTGGGAAAGATACACAGACTCCTATCCACAGGCTGCGCGCGGGTGAAGCCAGGAAACTGTTGAGAGCAGGCGAGTTTGCAGATGGAAGCATGCGCCCGAAGATTGAGGCTGCTCTTTTGTTCCTCAAGTCTGGCGGGAGGCGCGTGCTTGTTTGCGGCTTAGGAAACGCCTTCCACGCGCTTGAGGGAAAGGGCGGCACGCTTATTGTCCGGTAATTAGGTCAAAGTCGATGTATGTCTGGTTGAAGTCCTGCGACATTACAACAGCAGGGTCGCCGGAGATGTCAACCACCTTCAGGCTGTTGCTGAGTAAGATGAACAGCTTGTTTCCGGACTTTTTGATTGACGGGTATTCCGCACCTTCCGAGAGGCGTAATTGCTTGGTGAATGAGATGCTATCACCAGTCGTGTCGGCGAGCGCAACGTAAACGCCGTCTTCCTTGGCTATTGTAACCCATGCGGGAGCAAGCTCGGTTGCGGCTAAAACCCTTAATCCGCTCTTTGATGCTGCCGTATCCTCGCCGATTGGCCTATTGTATGTGTATACCTCTTTGCTAGCCCTTGGTTCTGTTCCGCTCGCGAGCGGGTAAAAGTAAAGGCTTTGGGATGACCCGGAAATTACCGACCAAGATCTTGCCACCACCCACTGGTCCAACTCAGGATTCAGCCACTGGGGGCCGGCGTGCGAGTTTACCCCGCCCATGTCGATCGTCTCCTTGACGCGCATGTTGGATGGGTTGGAGACGTCCACCCGGAACGAGAGGATCGGCTCCCACACGTCGTCGACCACGTACGCGGTGTCCTGGTAGACTATGATGTCGTGGGCGAACTTCTTCATTTCGCCAGAAAGAGTTACGCTGCTTAGCTGGTTGAGGTCATTATCAAGGGCCACCAGCTTGCCGCCGTAGGAAGCAAAAAGCGCGTCATGCGAGGCTACAAGGGTGCCAAAGAAACCCAAATCAGCCAGCTTCACTTCGGCTTTCTTTTCCAACTGGCTGTTCAGCTTGATTATCGTGTTTTCCTCAGTGAATTCGCCGCCAATCCTTTTGCCATCTTTGGCTGCAACGAATATGCTTCCCTTGAACACCTTAACTTTTGCATTCTCCACGGGCATGTCTGCCCAGTCTGAAGGCCGGGTCTCGGGCGGTACGCTCGTGGTAAATGAGTGAGTTTCCTTGTACTGCTTGGTGGTGTTGTCATGCTCTAGATAGTGGGTGACGTACGCCTCCATTACTACCAGGTCGGGCAGCTCGCCTGCCGGTTTCCTTGGCGGCTCTGGTGAGGTGCAGCCCACAAGCGCTAGCGAGAGAACCATCGCGAACGCCAGCAGCAGTTTGAGGTCCATTACGGCTCAGTGATTCAAAGGCTGCTTTTAAATACAATGGTGGGATAACTGGATCGTGAAGGGCTCGGTAATTGTTCTTTCGCTGGTATTGTTGCTGTCGGCTTGCACCCAGCTGGGTAGCGGCGTAACGGTTGGCAGCGATGCCTCGCCTGGCGAGGTTGCAAAGGCGTTCTTCCAGAACTTCTTTGGCGGTGATGCCGTCGGAGTGGCTGCGGCCTCCTCTTCCTCGTACAGGGAGAAGGCGTTGAGCGACTTGTCGAATTACGTTTCTTCCGGCTGGCGTGTTTCCTTCACGAGCTTGGAT
>JACOVT010000089.1 GCA_016177165.1 Microcaldota archaeon | reverse complement strand
TTGTAGTCCTGCCCGCGAGAGCAATCGCGAGCAGGAGTGGTTGACATGACAGATTTCGTTAGCGCGAGCCATGCATGATACCAGTACAATGCCCACTTGGAGTGGTGCACGAAGTACCGCTTTGAAGCCCTAAGGCGCGAGGACATAAAAACCTTGTGTGAGGCAAGCATTCGCGAAGCAGCCTCAAAGCACGGCATCGAGATAGTCGAGTTGGCAGTGGACACTGACCACGTCCACACACTGGTCGGCTTGCGACCCACCATGAGCCCTGCTCACGCGCTACAATTACTCAAGGGCGTGAGCTCGCACAAGATCTTCACAGCACACCCAAACTTCCGCAAGCGATACCTGAAGGGGCACTTTTGGAGTGCTGGCAAGTTCTTCCGAACAGTCGGCAGCGTTGACCTGCCAACAGTTAGAGCTTACATTGCCAACCACGACCAAAAGAAACTCACCGAGTTCAACTAGCCTCACAGAAAACCCCGCACCTTAGTGTGGGGTACCCACAGGGCTTTTAATCGCTAGAAGCTAAGAAAAGAATCTTGTAATGAATATGTATGCCAAAATAACTACTATTGCTATAAGAACTAGTATTTTTGAACTCTTAAAATGTGCAGTCTTATTACTTAACCAATGTAAGATGCGCGGCGTAAGTTTAAAAATTGATGGAACGAGTCGATCTAAGAAGAATACCACTATCCCATAAAGGCCCACTATAAACAAAGTTACTAATTCCCCACCAGTTTGATAGTATATAGAGAATGGAATTATTGTGTAAAAAGATTTTTTCTCATCAACGCTTTGATAGCACGATTCAAGCCATTGCGGGTTTGTTTCTTTAGGTTTGTAAAATAGCACATAAACTTTATAATTTCCGTTGCTGATAGACTTTGGCGTATCAAGCTCTATGTTTAACATCTTTTCATCATTTGGCTTTATTGTTAAAAAGTTACCTGCCGCACACTCATTGCTAAACTCTCCACTTCTTCTTTCACTATTATTCAAGAAATTAGTACGTCCAATAATGTAGCCCGCGTCGTCAGTGACTATGTAGTCAAGATATGAAGAAAAAGTGTCACCATCATTCTTAATTTTAAGTGTAAGATAAATTTTATCGCCACTAACTGGGGTGTTCATTCCAAGCTTCTCTAGAAGCATTTCCTTTATCGAAGATACTCTATAGCTCTTAAAAGATATATTGCTCTGGAAGTTCATCTGCTTTTGGAATACACCATAGTATGGTACATAATTTAATAGGGTACTACTAAAGAACTGATTTTTACTAACGTGTGTAAAATCGCTTTGATTTGAATATATCGATATGCTAACATCGGGTCGTACTGAAACACTACTAAGTAGAATGTAAATAAATGCTAAGGCGACGAGAAATGCTATTATAAATGTTATACGTTTGCGGTTTACGTCGCTGATGCTGGGTGGTATTTTTACTTTTTCTCTACTTTTTATATTACATAGTTCTGGACTGTTAAGCAATCTATCAATCCATTTTACGCGCGAAGCTCCGCCACTAAAATCTACCGCGATATTGTTGCGGCAATAAATTAATGCATCCTTTAAGTTGAGTCGTTCATTCTCATTTGACTCGGTTAAATTATATTCTGTTTTATCGCGGTGGAGCCTACTGAGTATATTTTGTCTTTCACCAATTTCTTCTTTTTCTATCCGTTCTGGGCCAAGGTATGGATCTATACTGAGTTCCCTTTCCAAGTTTCCTAATCTGGCATGATATTGATTGATTACTATTCTGAGGAATTTTAGGTCTCTGTCTTTGATTATTAATGGTTGTTTCAATAAATCGCCACTAATATTTTATGAAAATAAGTATGGGATTCTAACTTTTTAAGGAAGCCCGTTGGGGGCGTGACTCTCCAGTTGTGGTGGGATTGAGCAGTGATAGGCTCCTTAAAAGATGGCGTGTCTTATTATTAAGCAAAAGCAGTAATCCTGTGGTGAATATGTGAAAGTTCCATTGCCCATTGTGATCGCAAGAGAGGGAAAATGGTGGATCGCCTCGTGCCCGGCGCTTGACATCGGCACCCAGGGCAAGACGGAACAAGAGGCAAGAAAAATGATCTCCCACCTGATAAACGAGTACCTTAGCGACCCAGATACTCGAAAGCCACGCCTAGATTCTATAATGTCAGTTTCTCTTACTACAGTTCTTGTTCAAATCCCCGCGGGTGTTTTACACGGGAAAGCTGCGTCCATTGCCTAGGCGCGAGGTGGTGAGCATACTAGTCCGGAACGGCTTCAAAGAAGTGCGCTCCGGCCCGCATACTACTTTTAAGAGACTTGCTGGTAGTGGAAAAGTTCCAACAACATTCGTTCCTCACCACAAAGAAATTACTATTTTTTCGATGGGGTATATAATGAAACAAACCGGCAAGCCGAGGGAAGAATTCGAAAGGTAAAGTACCGCAATGTAGGCCGGCAGAACCAGTGGTGGCTGGTAAGTTACAACTTTTAAATCCTGCTGGTATTATACACTAGATCTTATGCTGGTGTTTAGAGGCAAGAAGTTCTCTGTTAGGGTCGAGCCGGTGAGGCTGCCTAATGGCAAGACGCTCATGACTGAGGGATTGGTCAAGCGGCCGGGCGCTAACGTGATACCGTTCGTTGACAAGGACACAATACTGCTGGCGTACCAGTACCGGCCGGTTGTGAAGAAATGGATATACCAATTATGCGGCGGCAAGATTGAGAAGGATGAAACGCCTATCGAGAACGCGCGCAAGGAGCTTGAAGAGGAGTTAGGCTACACCGCAGGCCGCATGCGGCTCATTGCCAAGTTTTACACAGCCCCACACATGAGCAACGACTTCCAATACATATTCGTTGCCACGAAACTCAAGAAGTCATGGAAGGCGCTTGAAGAACATGAGGTCATCAAGACAAAGCGCCTCAAACTGAGCACTGCCTTGAAGATGATACGCAGCGGGGAAATAACTGACGCCACGACAATAGCGGGACTGCTGATGCTGCGCGGGCTTTAGTGCTCAAATAATTTTTTACCAGCCACATTTTGGCATTTGTTGTTATGGGCACGCTAGAATAAGGTTTATATTTAGGTGTGCCCATCAGGGCTGGCTTTTTATTAGCTCGTGTTGGTTAACCAAGTCATGCTGCTGGGACTGCAGAATCTTGCGCTGGTTGCTGTCGTGCTGCTGTCAGCCTGCATAGGCTTCTACCCGCCGGTGGATGGGAGCACGGGCGAGCCTGCTGCTGATTCTGGGGTTGGTTTCATTGATGAGGCGAAGAAGAGCATAGTTTACATACGCAACGACGTAACGGGCTGCTGCGATTCTTACAACCAGACGACTGTATTGCTGGGCGGGGCCGGGTCGGGCGTGGTTATAATGGCCAATGCCTCGACTGGTGAGGTGTTTGTTGTCACGAGCAGGCACGTGGTTGACTGCGTGTTCTCTGGCGGCTGCCTTTACCCGGTGACGGAGGAGATAACGGTGCGCACTCAGGATGGCAAGTTTTACTCGCCGGCGCATGTCTATCACATGGCCGGAAACCTGGACATGGCGGTCATCCAGTTCGTCGACAGGGATGGTAATGTGTTCCCTGCTAGGCTGCCTTCCAAGAATTACTCTGCTGGTGACGGTGTGGTGGCGATTGGCTATCCTGCCATTGGGCTGGCGTCGCCTGAGCCGATCCTCAAGTTCACGACCACGAGTGGGGAAGTAAATAACGTTTACAACCTGTTGACCTACCGCGGGCTTTCGTTCACTGCTATACAGAGCGATGCGCTTACAGATCAGGGGTCGAGTGGGGGTGGCCTGTTTAACACAGAGGGCGAGCTGCTTGGTGTTGTTACGTGGGGTAGTAGGGACGACCGGATTACGATTGCCATTGGCGTCGACGTGTTGATACGGGCCATCCAGACCAACAGCAGCTTGGAATCCTGTGATCCGGGCAAGTATCAGGTGATTACTGGTGAGTGTTGCGATTATGGGACTATTTACGGCAATGACGGTCTGTGTCACCGGCCTTGCGGCGGCGTGTATTACTGTTCCGTCGGGTCCACCTGCTTTGGGGATGAGTGCCTCAAATGCGAAGCTGGTTACAGGCTCGGGGATGATGGCAAGTGCTACCCCGAGTAGCTTTTAAAAGGGATTTTCCTTAGCGGCTTGTGGATTTCGGGTTGTTGAAGGGCGAGCTGGTTTGGTTCACTGCAACTGATGGCGTGGAGTTGGCGGGGTTCTTGTCGCGCCCGCCTCGCGCCAAGGGAATAGTTATTCACGTGCATGGCCTGACTGGCAACTTTTACGGTTACCGCGCGCGCATCGTGGGTGGATTGGCGAGCGAGCTCAACAGGCGCGGCATCGCGTTGCTTTCGATAGCTACTCGCGGAAGTTATGTCGTCTCGCGCGTTTGGAAAACAGCGCGCGTCAGGAGGAAGATGCTGTATGCTGGCGGTGGGCTCGAGCGTTTCGAGGAGTGCGTGCGTGACATTGAAGGAGCAATAAGGTTCGCGCGCAGGCTCGGCTTCCGCAAGGTTTGGTTGAGCGGGCATAGCACTGGCTGCCAAAAGATTGTCTATTATCAGGCTCGCAAGCGGAACCGGCTGGTCAGGGGGCTGGTGCTGCTGGCGCCCGGTGACGACCTTAATGTTTGGAGAAAGGAACTGGGGCGCAAGTTTGGCGCTACGGTTGCACTCGCAAGGAAGATTGCAAGGAATACGCCTGGCGCGCTGATGCCATTTGGAATGGTCAACGGTTACGTTTGCAGCGCGCGCAGGTTCCTGAGCCTCACCGATGCGCGCTCTGTTGAAGGGAACATATTCAATTACGAGTTGCCAAGGCTGCGCGTGCTGGCCCGGGTTCGGGTTCCGGTGCTTGTTGTGTGGGGTTCTGAGGAGGAGTTTGCCCTGAGACCGCTGCGCGAGTATGACGAGCTAATAGCCAAGAGTGTGCGAGCGCCGCTTAGCGTTGCAATTGTGAAAGGCGCGAATCACGGGTTCCGGTGGAAAGAGCGCGAGCTTGCGGGTGTCGTGTCGCGCTGGCTCACTGCTTGAGGTAGGGTTCGAGGAGCTTGTTCCAGCTGTTGTAGATCTTCGGGTACTCGTATGGACATTGGGCTGCGCGGTCTTCTGGCAGGTAGCCGTCGGTGACGAAGTTTGAGTGTCCGTCTGGGTCTTTCCCGTACACGAGGCACATTGTGTTGTAGTAGCGCTGCAGGCTGAGGCCGTGCTCGTCCCAGAACCGCAAGTCTTCGATGTTGGTCTGTTGGGCGCCTTCCAGGTAGAACCAGGCGGCGCCGCTGATAACAGCGTCTTCGCCTTCCTTGCCAGCGTCCAGCAGGATCAGGGTAGACAGCTGGTCGACTGCATCTTCTTCCTTGCCTGTTGTCGGCAGCGTGTAAATGTCGATGAGCGCGTGTCCCATTTCGTGGAAGAACGTGAAGAGGGTCGATCCCAAGACTGCGCGGCCCAGCTCCTCGTCAGAGCTGGTCACGTTTTGGAATATGTTTCCGAATCGCCCAATCAGCTCGTAGCACATTGTGATGCTCTTGTTTTCCGGGTTGTAGAAGGCGTTTTCCTCGCCGCATTCTGCGAGTATTACATCTATGTCTTGGGGCAGTTTGAGCACCTCGTTGAGCGAGCTGGCTATTTCCTCGAACGAGCGGGCGTCCTTGAATATCTGTTCGAGTTGCTGGTAGGTCGGGTCCTGCGGGTGGATGTACTGGACTCGAAAGTCGCCCAAGTCTTGGAAAGCTGGTGGCTGTTGCGGGGCAGCGCAGCCTAGCAGTGTGAACGCTGCAAGCAATCCGGCGATTGCCAACAGGTTGAGTTTTTCCACGAACAGGGGACTCATTCGTCCTTTAAATAGTGAACCGGGTGGTTCATTTCCTTACGTGGGCTTCCAGCGCCTCTTTTTCGTGCAGCAGTTTTGTCCCTACAAGCAGTTGCGCCTTTTTCGACGGTTCCTGCAAATGTGAAGGCAGTTGTAGGGTCACTTTCAGCATGCCGCGCAATGCTTCTATTGCGTTGGTGTAGGCGCGCGGCTTCCATGAGTAGATGTTGCTCTTTTCTACCCACCAGTGGTCTGGGTTTTTCTCGATGAACTTTTCCACGTTTTCTGCGTCCCACACTTCGGGGCCAGTGTGCCTGCGGTACTGGGAAAGTTCAGCGTAGGCCAGCTCGAATATTAGAACGCATTTCTTTTCGTCGGTCCAGTGGGATGACCGCAGGACTTGGAATTCGTTCTGGATGAGGTGCTGCTTGACTTGGGACCGCAGCCTGTCGAGCTGCGACCAGAGTATCTCTCCTATCACGTTTGGGGCCGGCATCACGATGCCGGCCAGCAGCCGGCCAGTGATGGCTCTCTTCAAGTCAACTTTTTGTCTCTTTTGGAAAAATGCATCTTGCTTGGGGTTTTTGAGGAAGTCGCGTGAGTGGAGAATGAATGTGGAAAGCGCCGTGCGCGACACGGCGCTCGCTGCGTTCCTGTCGGGGTCGACGGGGTCTATAACCACCAGTGGTTCGGGGAACTTTTTAATGTCTCGTCCGTGTTTCTCAATGTCGATTACTGTTTTTTGTTTCCATGAAGATGCGGCTTCCAGCACCTTGAGGAAACCATTGTAGTGGATCACGAGCAACTCGCAGAGGAGTCCGGAAAAGCCGTTTACGCGCTGGTCTGCGCCGTATATGTCCCTGCATTTCATGAATTGCTTGAGCAGGCGCACGTCGTCCTCTTTTCCTCGTATGTGCTCGCGCACCCATTCGTTATGGAGCGGCGTCCTGTCCACCGCCGAGATGATCTTCTCGCCTTTTTCGAGCTTGTAGCATGGGACTATCTCAACGGTTACTCCCTCGACCACTGCTTTCGAGTAGGGGTGCTCTGCGTAATGAGTCGTGGGATGATGCCGGCGCAGCACTCGCGTTCCCACGGACAGGCCTTCCTTTTCCAGTTTTTCGCGCGGCGTGTTTTTCGGGAAAAACATGAAGATGTCGAGGTCCCGGTCTCCGGAAATGAACGTGTCCCTGCCGCGGGATCCTACGAGCACTGCTTCGTAGCCGAGCTTGTTTATCTCGCCTATCAGCTGCTTTGCGAGTTTGGAGTCGTGTTCGCGCTCTTCTGCCGATGGCTTGAGCCTTGGCAGCACGGTTGCGAGCACGGCTTTGGCTGTTTTCTCGTCCACGCTAAACCCTCGCGAGCCTGCTATAAAAGCGTTTGTCGGCGTGCAACCGGGTTTTATGGTGTGCGGCCTGTTTGAACAGGTTTGGCGAAGGTTTAAAACGGGTTTTTGAGTTTTGCTATCGTGCCATTGCTTACCGAGCGCAAGACCGGCCGCATAATGAGCGGCTCGCCGTGGAGGCTGTATGAGGTAAAACCGCCCGAGCTGGCGGCTGACGAACGCGAGGTCTATGAAGCCGTTATCGGGGCTGCGCTGCGTGACTACTCTTCCGCGGATTTGCAAGAGCTATTCATGCGCGACCGCAAGAAGGAGCTGTTCGTGGAGCAGGTTGTCGACCTCGCTGCCCGCCTGAAGCAGTTTTCGGGCTCGCTTTTCACTGCAGAGCAGGAAAAGGCGATAGTCGAGTCGGTGACCCAGTTTGTCAACGAGGTGTTCCCAAAGCTCAAGAAGCCTGAGAAGGTGGTGCGCCTGTTGATACAAGACCTCGTAGGCTTGGGCAAGCTTACGCCGTTGCTGGAGGATGACGAGCTGGAAGAGGTGATGGTCAACGGCCCCAAACAGGAGGCGTTCGTTATCGACAGGCGTTATGGCCCTTGCAAGTCCAACGTTCGCTTCGAGTCGGTGGAGGAGCTCACGAAACTCGTCCAGCGCATTGCCATGTTTGTGGGAAAGACTGTCTCGCCTCATGACCCGCTGCTTGACGCCCGGTTGCCGGACGGCTCGCGCGTGAATGCCACTGTCCAGCCTGCGGCTCCATTCGGGCCTGCGATCACCATTCGCAAGTTCAAGAAGCGCCCCATGTCTATAGTTGACGTGATAGAGAGCGGGACTATGCCGTCCGAGGTCGCTGCGTTCCTTTGGCTCGCCGTGGATGGAATGGGGGTGCGGCCGATGAACCTGCTGGTCTCGGGAATCACCGGCTCTGGCAAGACGACAACGCTTAACTCGCTGTCCATATTTGTCCCGCCGTCGGAAAGGATAGTCACCATAGAGGACACGCTCGAACTCAACCTATCCGGAAGGGAGAACTGGGTCCAGCTCGAGTCCAAGCCAGGCGTGCGCGAGGAGCCGATCGTGCTGGATGACCTGCTCAAGAACGCGTTACGCATGCGCCCCGACAGGATCTTCGTGGGAGAAGTGAGGGGGAGCGAGGCTCTGACCATGTTCGTTGCCATGGATCTTGGTCATCGCGGGCTCATGTCCACCCTGCACGCCAACAGCGCGCAAGAGACCATTCTACGCCTTCAGTCGCCGCCAATGAGCGTGCCTGTGTCGTTATTCACCCTCCTTGACTTGGTGATAATGCAGCACCGCCTTGCGACCCCGCAGGGAATGGTGCGCCGCATAACGCAGGTTTCTGAAGTCTCGGTGCTCGGGGAGAACGTGCTGCTCAACAACGTGTACGACTGGAACCGGGAACGATTTGCTTTGGAACGCACGCAGATCCCGTCGCAGATGCTCGAAAAGCTCGGGTTCCACCTTGGGAAAACGCGCAACGACGTCAAGAGGGAGCTGGACAACCGGACCAAAGTCTTGGACTTCCTCGTCCGCGGAAAAGTTCGCGACCCGCTCAAAATACAGGAGATAATCAACGCCTACATCAAGGCTCCTTCAAAAGTGCTGGAGTCAATAGGCTAGAGCTCCGCGCTGAAAACTGTGCTGTATACTGGGCCATTGGGAAGCAGCTCGGCCTTTATCAGCTCGACGCGGCTGACGCGGACTTGCACGTAAAACTGCGAGTGGCGCGAAACAAACTCGTCCAACTTCTCGTCGGGTTTTCTTTTCACGCGGCCTAACGTCAGGTGGGAGTCTTTCTCGCTGCCGGGAAGGAAGTCATCCATGAGCTCGCGCAGTCGGGATCGCAGCTCTTCCAGCTTGTCGGAGTGGCAGCGCGACATTACTACCCGCACCATTTTCTTTGAGGGCACGCGCTCGATGCCAGCGCAATCGACCTCAAACGGGCCGAAGCCTGCAAGTTTTTCCAGACGCAACTCCAGCTCTTTTTCCTGTGCCTGATCAATCTCGCCGAGGAACTTCAGGTTCAGGTGAAGGTTTTCCGGCTCGACCGTCTTGACGTACCCGAGCGAGTCCAACTCGCGCAGCATTTGTTTGACTTCGTCGTTGGGTTCGACGCGGATCCCGATGAATGTGCGCATGTAGTCACGCAGCCATTCTTTGGACTTCGGCCTCGCGCCCTTCTGCGCGCACAAACACGAGTCCATGGAACTGCAAAGAAGACGCGAGCTTTACCAGCTCGTCGACCGTCGGCTTGCGGGCTGTCTTTAATTGTTTCTCGACGCAACGCGAGGGGTCGAACTGCTCGATGACTAGTCTTGGAGACTCCTGAACGTTCCAGACTGTCAAGCGCAGCTCTTTCTCCTCCACCACTTCCGGGACGGGCGTGACGCAAACCTCGTAAGTCACGCCTGAAGAGGCGAGCAGCGCGTAGCTCTCCTTCACGGGCTCGCCAGAGCTGCCAAAAAGCTCCTTGTACTTTGCGAAAACGCTCTTGACGCGCAGCGACACGAAGTCCGCAAGCTTGGCGTCCAGCAGCTCTCTGAGTAGTTTTGGGTTGGAGCCGAAAGTCTCCAGCCTGACTTCGAGGCGCAGCTTCTTCAGCTCGCGGCAGAACTCCGGCAAGTCTTGCTGCAGGAGCGGCTCGGCCCCGCCAAGCACGATGGCGGTGATGCGCTTCCTATCAACCTGTTCTTCGATTGCCCGTAGCGCCTTTTCCAAGTCGTTGGAAGAGTGCCTCACTGCAAGCGGGTACCTCTCCAAGACTGGATAATGCCAGCAGTTCTTGGGGTAGGGGCTGCCTGCGAAGTATACTACGGCACTGGCGCGCCCGTGCCATGCGGTGAAACTCTGCTCGACGATTCCGGCGACCTGCATGCTACCGCGCCCTTTGGCGGACTTCTGAGCGCGCCCTTCTGCGCCTTTCTTGGACGCTGCTTGCGCTGGCGCGCGCGATCCTCATCATGGCTTCCGGCCCGCGCGAACGGTATATCCGGGCCATCATGCCGGCCACCTTTTCAGGATTGGCTTCCCCTTGTACAACTCTGGCTCTTTCGCCGAATCCCATCACGTTGCGCCTCCCGAATAGGGTGAGGGCAGCGCCCACTTCACGGGCTTCCTTCCAGCTAGGTGGACTGCCGTCGATCGCGTGCAGTGCCTGCCATGCAACGTCAGTAGGGCGTGGCCGGAGGCCTGCCAGCCTGCTGCGGGAAACCCGCTCGGCCACCCTCCTCATGGCTGGCAGTTCCACTGCAAACCGCCTTGCAAGGTCCATCATTGCCCTTTCGCCCATGCTGTCGTGCATCACTGCCAGCATGGCAGCGGTCTTTAATGGGGTTGGTACTTTCGGGGGCATCAGCTCGTCGGGTATTGGTGCAATCTTACGCCCGCCCACATCCTGCACCAGCTGGCCTCCTATCGGGCCCAGCATTCTGCGCCTTGCCAGCACCCGCAGCGCGTCAGCCAGTCTTCCAACATCATTCTTGCTGGGTTCATTGTCGGTCTTGCGCGCCTGCATCAGCCCGTAGCGCGCCAGCTCGTGCAACTGCCTCTCTTCATCACGCGTCAGCTTCGCTGGCATTAGCATCTCCTTCTGCGCTTGCGCGGGAACTTTGGTCCTTTCAGCCTGCGCATTACCAGGCTTGCCATTGACAAGGGGGTTGCTGACGACAGGCCCCTGTACCTTGTCTCGATTATTCTCGCGGCTTCTGGCAGGGCAGCTTTTCCACGCGCGTCTCTTACTCTCCTTAGCGCGCCCAGCACCGTTATGACCGCATTCCTGCCTGGATTTGGTGTCCTAAGTATGGCGCCGGCGGTCTTGCGCGCAAGCTGTTCCAGCTCCTCTTCCTCTCCCATTTTTTCACCTCGTGCTAGCTACCTGCCCCGCGCCCAATCAGGCACGTAGCCGGCCTTGCTGGGCGTGGCTCCATGCTGATTTAAACTTCCCGCGGCTTAAATGAGTTATGGCTACTGTGGAGGCCCGGTTGCTTGCAACCGAGAGTGAAGAGAGCGTTAAGCGCGCAATACTGCGGTTGTTTCCGGGGACAGAGCTCCGCAACGCCGAGGGGCGGATGGAGGGCGAGTGCGACTTGGTCAACTTTTTCGAGCTGGTGAGGCGACAGCAGGCGCGCGCCTCGTTCCTTGCTGTTGCGCGTTCAAACGCCTCTGGCAGGGAAACCTTCCTCGAGTTGAACAAGACAGCCGCGCTGGCTGGAATAGTTGCGGTAGATGCGGGCTCGCCAATGGGGCCTATCCGAGTCAGGGCGCCCTTGCAGGAGTTTGAGGAAGGCTTTAATAATCGCCCGCAGTAATCGAAACGTGAGAGCCATTCTGGTCGCGCTGCTGTTTGTCGCGGTTGGGACAGCCAACATCAGCGTGCTCGCGCCCGTACAGCTTGCATTCGATAAAACGATCTATACCGACTTTGAGACCCAGTCCCACTACATGGGAAATGCCACTATCGGAAGGGTGGCTCCGGGCCAGACGGTCTATCTTGTGTTTGACCGCGAGACCGGGGACGAGTTCCTCTGGACCAACATCCAGCTGGACGTCCCTGAAG
>JACOVT010000087.1 GCA_016177165.1 Microcaldota archaeon | reverse complement strand
GCATTAAACTTTATGTTGGCAGCCGACTGTAGCAAAGTACTTGCAAAAGTTTGCAGTAAAAAACCACGTCAATGCATATTGTTTTTGTTATTCGATTATTGTCGATGTCCGCGCGGCAGTTGTCGAACGTATCCGCTTAAATACCAGTTTCCGGCATGTAATAGGAATCGGTTGTCATCTGGCAGGTGGCAGTACCGAACCATGATCAAAAAGACACCTTATGGATCGCATACAAAACAAAACCTGTTGCATCGGATTCTTATCTTAGGGCTCCTTTTGGCGTTTTTCTCGGTTTTGCAAGTTTCTTCTGGCCTTGCTCATCAGCAGAACAGCTGCTTGATGTGGGAAAACGTCTCCACCTGCACCAACGTTATCGTGGAAGAGCCTGTTGAAAAGCAAGGCTATGTATATTACGGCGACCTGCAGGACACCCACCACGAGTACTACTCGGCTGATCCTTCTTCAATCAACGAGGTTGACGTGTATGGCAATCCCGTGGCTGCAAAGCAGCTGCCTGCAAACGACTGGGAACACGGCACTTGGGGCGACCGCGGGAACGGATGGAGGTACGGCTACTACGCCGACTACTATTATACTTACGAGAATCGGCCGGTCCAAGAGCTCGCCTGGGTGGAGAGCGGCTACTGGGACCGCGAATGGGTTGACACTTCACACTATGAATGGCAATGGATACAGAGCGGTTACTGGCAGAACGTCTGGGTTTCCAGCGGCTACTGGACATGGGTCCCAATGGGTCATTGGGAAAGCTACTGGGTGTCGAGCGGCTACTGGAAGTGGTACGACACGAGCCACTGGGAGCAGCGCAGCGGCGGCTATTGGAGCTGGAGGACTTCGTGCTACTGGTACCGGACGTGGTGGGGCTGGAGGCAATCCTGCTACTACTACCCGGTATGGGTGAGTTACAGCTACTGGGTCTGGGTGTCGAGCGGCTATTGGCGTTGGATCGACACCAGCCACTGGCAATACCGGTGGATTGACGATTCTTACTGGCGTTGGGTCGACACCTCCCACTGGGAGAGTAAATGGTTTGACACCTCTCACTGGGAGCTCAAGTGGGTGTCGAGCGGCTACTGGAAGGACAAGTGGGTTGACACTTCACGCTATGAGTGGCAGACTGTCGACAGGTGGGACCTCTACCGCAAAGAAGGAGCCGGCTACGGTTACCAGCAGGTGGGCGAAGGCTGGAACCGAATCAACGGCCCCGGAACGAGCGCCTACAAGTGGGAGACCGTTATCGTCATAGAGCAGCGCTCCAGCGTCGTTTGCACTGTTGAACAGGTGTGTACGGGCGGCTACGGCCTCAAGGGAGACGCAAAGCCAGAGGGACTCTTCCTGCTCCAGCAAGTCAGGGGGAACCTTTACGACATCTGGTGGTTCGTCGACCCGTGGAAGCAATCAACAAAGGCAACACCCGGCAGCACTGTCTCATGGACGCTGTCGATGCGCGGCCTGGACTCGCACGACCAGCTGCCTGCAGGAGCGGCAGAAGTGGACGTCAAGATAGTGCTGGTTGGCGGGTCGCTGCCCAAGGCATCTGGTTCGGGCACAGTTTGCACTATGCAGTATGACCCGGTCTGTGGGGTTGACGGCAAGACTTACTCCAACGCCTGCGCTGCAAACGCGGCAGGTGTGTCCATTGCGTACGCCGGAGCCTGCACGGGGTCTGGCAGGGGAACAAACCCGATTGCGCCTGTTGAAACAACCCTCATGGACTGGACCCGCTTTAAGACCGAGACTGCCACTGGCAAGTTTGTCGTTCCGTCCGGCCTCGCGCCCGGAAACTACACGGTGAAGGCCTACTTCCGCGATAACGCGCCGCTCGAGGACCTAAAGTACGACCAGGGGAGCGCTACTGCAAACAAGCTGGAAGTTGAAGCGGTGGTCCGGCAGGCCGGGCCAACTTATGGCTACGACAATACTCCATTCAACCCGGCGATTGGAAGCTCTGGTGATGCAGGACGGCCTCCAACCGTTCCGCCGGCAGCTCCGGGTGGCTTCGGCGGGGTGGGGGCTGCAGCAGCTACGGCCGCAGCCGCGGCCGGAGCGTATGCCGGAATACGGGCGCTCTCAAACGCAGGTGTGTTCCGCAGGCCTGAAGATTATATCAAAGGATTCGCAACCCGCATGGCCAGCACGTTTAACCCGGCTGCCGCCCGTGTACCCGGCATTCCGGCCGGCGGGCAAGTCCGGGCAGCGCCCCTCGGCAAACCATACATTGGGTTTTCGGGAGCGCCCTCATCCAAGACAGCAGCCCAGTCGTGGGCTTCAGGCAGCCTTGCAGTGGTGGGTGTGGCGCCATCAATGCCGCCGAGGCTGCCAACGCCACCCGCCGCCGCCCCCGACTCGGTGCCGCCAGGCCGCGACCCATCGCAGGAACCGATCAAGACGCATGACCAGTGGCGCTACGAGTCTGTTAACCCGCCGCTGCAGCCGGTGGGCGAAGGCGACCTGCAGTACTGGAATTATGTGCTGGATAATGCCGTCTCGGGTCCTGTTAGCTATAATACCGCTGAAAAAATAGCCAACTTCACGGCAAGCAACAAGCAGCGCATAGATGGCCAGATCCGGGCGTATGAGAACCATGACATGGCCGGCTTCCCGTTTGCGGCACGGCAGGATAACAACGAGGAAATCCAACGACTGCGTGATGAAGGGAGGCGGTATGACCAATTGCGCTCAAGAATGCTTCAGGCGATCGACCCGCGCGACTTTGACGGGTATAGCTCGGGCGGTTTCCTCTCAGACGCCGAGCTATACGGGTTGCAGTTTAGGAATCAGAAAGAGGTGAACCCAACGGCCACGCGTTATATGGTTGAAAGCAACGCGCGCGCTGGTGCTTGGAGATTGGAGGCAGCGAGCAACAAGTCATGGACCGACCCGTCAAAGTACTGGCTTGAGGCAGAAGCGGGCTTATGGGATGGTACCAACGGCATGTTTGCCTTTGGGGATGATGCTATATACGCTTACAGGGCCGGCTTGGCGTATCCGCAAGGCTTCTCCGATGCCGGCATTTATGGCGGAGTTGCAAACTATTTCGGCAGCGGGATGACAAGCTACATCGATGCCCTAAAGGAGCACCCCGGCTATATAACAGGGATCATTCCCGGGTGGTTGGTTGGGAAAGGACTTGGTGGTTTGACAAAAACCAGCACTACAAGGACCACCACTACCGCAACAAGAGCCGGCGCAACCACCACGACAGCAACGGCAGCTGGTGCAGGAGAAGCCGGGGCAGCGGCCGGGGCGGAGACTGCCGGAATCGCTTTCCGTGTCAGGTATATTGGAAGGGGGAGCATCTGGAACGACCCGAACCCCGCCTTGATTGCCGAGGCGGACGCTGTGGCGCGGGCTATTGAGAGCAGGTATGGGGTTTCTGGCTTACAAGAGGCATCGCAGACGCTCACTACCTCGCCGCGTGTTGGCAACGGGGCGCTCGACGCCTCGTTCAGGGTTGGCGGCCGCAACGTGATTGTCGAGGCAAGCGATGCCCGTGCTGCGGTTGACGTCCGGTCGTTCAAGTTCAAGGTGCGCGAGTCGATAGACCAAATAAGAGACAACCTGGGTGAAGAGTCCCGCGCCAACCCGTCCAGCCCCCAGCTTGCCGCAGACCGTTGGGTTGCGATACGGATAACCGAACAAACCCCGCTGACCGATGCCGAGCTGCTCGAGGCTGCCCGTCAAGCCTACCAAGAGCGCGCAGCGCCAACCGGGCCTTACAGGTTGCCGTCATCAGGACAGGGATTCCTCCCAAACGAGATATTCATCATTAAGCCGGATGGTTCAGTGCTGAAATACGTCCCCGAAACCGGCGGCAGGCTTACGCCTCCTTACGCGACTTTACTCTCATTCGCCGATGACGGCGCTGTTGTGAGCAGCGCCACTCGAGGGGGCTTGAACTCGTCATCCCACCAGTCAGACCAGCCCGGCAGGATTGGCGCCAGAGTGGTTGACTCTTTCGAGAGTTCTTCCTCTTCAAGCCCAACTCCCACACCAACTCGGATACAGTCGGGTAATCAGTCAAACTCAACAACCAACAGTGAGACGACCACTTCAATTCCGCCGCTGGTCGCGCCATCGCTGCCGTTGCCTATAAATTACTTAAGCGCTGGCGGCGCGCTAAACACTGCCGGCCGCACTGCAGCAAGTGGTGGTGCGGTTGCCGTTGGCGGCGCGGTTGCGGGTGTTG
>JACOVT010000086.1 GCA_016177165.1 Microcaldota archaeon | reverse complement strand
TCTATATACCAATCTTTAGGATAGTCAAACGTGACATTATGCGCGTTAAATGTGATATACTCTACTGCTTGGTGTTGCGAGTCCGGCTCGGGACTGCCAGTAGTGCATCCTGAAACAGCGGCAGCGACAATTACTGCAAGAAACCAGAGCTTCATGGGTGCCTTCGAGCGCGATGGTTAATATAGTTAACGCTATTTTACGGTTACAGATTTAGCCAGGTTCCTCGGCTTGTCGATCTCGCACTGGCGGACGACACCGAGCTCGTACCCGAGTATCTGCATTGGAATGGTTTGAAGGATGGGGTTCAAGTCTCCGGCTTCCGGGACTTTTATCCAGTAGTCGAACTCCGGATGCCTCTCGGAGCCGACTCCGATTATCCAGCCTCCCCTGGCTTTCAACTCTATGGCGTTGCTCATCGTTTCCTTGGCGTTGTCTTGGGAGACGAAAACGATGCAGGGGGTTCCTTTTTCTATGAGCGCTATGACTCCATGCTTCAACTCTGCTCCGGCGAAAGCTTCTGCGTGAATGTATGCTATCTCCTTGATCTTGAGGGTGGCTTCCATGGCGGTTGCCCAGTTCACGTCGCGGCCGATGATATACATGTGCTCTGCGTACCTCAACCGTTCGGCAAGGTCGTGTATGTGCCTGCGCGTGCTCGCGGATGTAAGGTTGTAGACGTCGTTGTAGATTCCTTTGAGCTTGTTCTTTCCTTCCTCGAACTTGCCCGCACAGGCGTACGCCAGCAAAGGCATTATTGCCATTTGGGCGGTATATGCCTTTGTAGTGGCTACGCAGAACTCCGGCCCTGCGTTTGCAAGCAGGCTCTTGTCCGATGAACGCATGAGTGAAGACCCCATAACGTTGACTATTGATATTACCATCGCGCTTCTTTCCTTGGACGCGTTGACTGCTTCAAGGACGTCCGCGGTCTCCCCCGATTGCGACACTGCCAGTACCAAGCTGTCCTTGTCAAGGAAGTTAACGTAGTTGCGGAACTCGGAAGCGATTACAGGCACTGCGTGGACTTTGGCTATTTTTGCCAGGAAGTAACTGCCCGCCAAGCAGGCGTAACCGGCACTGCCACACGCTACTATGAATACCTTATTCGCGCGCTTGATCTGGTCGGCTATCTGCATTACTACCTGAGGGTCCTGTGCTATCGCGCGCTGGATGGTTTCGGCCTGCTCGGCGATCTCCTTCATCATGTAGTGGTCGAAGTTGCCCTTTTGTACCTGTTCGACAGACCAGGAGATCGTGTCCACGGGCCGCTCGACCCTCTTTCCCTTGTTAAAGACCTTAAACTCGCCATCAACCACCACCACGTCGTCATCGTAAAGGTAGACCACGTCCTT
Source organism: Microcaldota archaeon (assembly GCA_016177165.1). GTDB lineage: Archaea > B1Sed10-29 > B1Sed10-29 > B1Sed10-29 > JACOVT01 > JACOVT01. The sequence continues at coordinate 13,511 of JACOVT010000086.1, read as the reverse complement.
GGTGTATTCCATGAATGCCGGGATGTCTGAAGCAAGGAAGTACTCCCCGGCGCCGATTCCGGCGACAAGCGGCGAGCCGCGCCTGAATGCCACGAGCCGGTTGTCGCCATCCATTATTGCAAGGAACGTGTTGCGCCCTTCAATCAGCTCGCCAACCTTCTGGGCGGCTTCTGGAAGTTGGAGTCCCTGCTTCACCAGTTTTTCGAGCAGGTGGGGTATGACTTCGGTGTCGGTTTGAGAACGGAAAACGTGGCCTTCTGCAATCAGCTCATTCTTGAGCGTCAAATAGTTCTCTATTATGCCGTTGTGCGCCACCGCTATTCGGTTGTCGCATGAAAAATGGGGGTGTGAGTTCTCGTCCGTGACGCCGCCATGGGTGGCCCAGCGCGTGTGCCCGATGCACAACGTCCCTTCCAAATCGTCAAGCCGCATCTTGGCGTGGACGTCGTCTATCTTGCCCGCTCCTTTCTTGCATATCACGCCAGAACCGTTGATGGACGCTATCCCAACGGAGTCATAGCCGCGGTATTCTAGGCGTTTCAATCCCTGCAATACTATTGGAGCAGCCGTCTTTTTGCCAGCATAACCGATTATTCCGCACACGCATGTTCACCCGTTCTGCCCCGGCGCCGTGCAAGGCGGCCGGAGCTTCCTAATGAAGTAGAGGTGGGTGAGCCTCCATTTCTGGTCAGCATGTCGTATGTTTAACGTTCTGTTTAAAAAGACTTGCTAAAACATTAGTTTTACCACTAAAACGCCAAAAAACGCATTATTGAGGTCAATAGGTAGTGCAGAAACCTTTAAATACTGTTGTGGTAAAAAACTGGTTATAGTGGTTTTGTGGATCTCCTAGTTAAGGAAAACAAGTCGATGCCCGTGAAAACGACGAGCATGGACGAGCTAAACGTGCTGCTAAACAAGACCCGCTGGCGGCTCGCCCAGACGCTTGCCTCATCACCAGACTATCCCGGTTCTCTATCGAAAAAGCTGGGAATAGGGGAACAGCTGGTCTACTACCACATACGAAAACTTGAGAAAGCCGGCTTGGTGCGCGTCGAGCGCACGGAACAGAAACAGGGTGGAGTTGCGAAATACTTCTCGCTAATCGCACCGGCGTTTGCCGTTGTGGCGCGCGACTCATGGCAGGAACAAGCAGCCAAGGGAAGCGCGGTTCCCGCTTTCCTGCGGGACTTCGTGCGCAACGGAACCCCGGACTTTAGCATAATCGTCGGCTCCCCAGATCCGCACGGGCCCAACCGGGCGCGGGCGCGGGACACGTTCGTGGCATCAGACATTGCGCTCCGGCTTGGTGCATATTGCAAGACCACCCTACCGGTCACAAAGCTTGACACGGAATGCCGCGAGGCCGACCTGCACACCAACCTGATAATAATCGGCGGGCCAATCACCAACATGATATCAGAGCGCTTCATGCCCGACATGCCCGTCAGGTTCAGCGAACGCAAGACAATAGTATCCGACCTGAGCGGAAAAGAGTACAGCGACCCCACCAACGGGATAATAGTCAAGTCCGAGAATAGTCTGGAGAAGGGCAGGAAGATCCTGATACTCGCAGGCATCTCCCTTTCAGGGACGCGCGCTGCCTGCCTTGCGCTGTCCAAGTACCCGGACATGAACTTCCGCAACTCGTACAACAAGGATGCCTACGCCAAGGTGGTGGATGGCATCGACCTTGATGGCAATGGAATAGTCGACGATGTGGAAGTCAAGGAATGAGGCCATGGGGATCCAGCTGTTCAATGCCGGAGTAAAGGCGCTGATCGAAGATGACCGCGGCAGGATACTTATTGGAAGGAAGAACCCGGCTGAAGAGCACCCGATAGCCGGCGAGTGGCACCTGATCGGCGGCTTTATAGACGCTGGCGAGCAGGTTGCGGAGTGCATTGAGCGGGAAGTCATGGAAGAGACCGGATATGCGGTTAGGGTGGGCAAGGCATTCCACATGGCCGTGTTTAAACGTCCAAAGAACCAGCCTGCACACTTTGACAAGGAACCGATACTGTTCGTGTTCTGCTTGTGCAGGCTGGCCGGCGGGTCGCCGCTGCCGGCAGATGACGTGAGCGAGCTGCGCTGGGTCTCGCCGCGCAACGCTATGCGGCTGATGCCGCGCGAGATCGAGAAAAATGCCGTGAGGAAATACCTGCGGGTGATGCGATGAGTGGGGTACAAAAGTTCCTGATAGTGGTGCGCGCGCTGATCTGCAATGATGGGAAGGTGGTGCTGGTAAGGAAGCATGCTGGTCGGCCGCATCCGCTGGCAGGCCAGTGGGTCATCCCGGGCGGCATACTGGAGGCTGGCGAGTCGCCTGGACAATGTGCCGAGCGCGAGGCGCGCGAGGAGACCGGCCTGCGCGTCCGGGCTGTCCGACTGGCGGAAGTTTCAATAAAGTATGATCGAGAGCCAAACACACCCAGCTGGTTTGTCAAGGCGCCGATAATTCTTTGCTCTTACAGGTGCGAGTACGTCTCCGGCGGGCTGCGCGCAGGCGATGACGTCGACCAAGCGCGCTGGTTTTCATTAAGGAATGCAATCGCAACAGCCGGGCGCGAGCATGACAGGGCAGCGCTGCGCGAAACATTCGGGGCGCTTGCATGAAACGGTTCTCACGCATCATCGTGACTGGCACGCCCGGAACAGGCAAGACTTCTGTTGGCGGGCTTGTAGCGAAAGAGTTGGGCCTGCCATTCGTCGAGGCTAACGCAATAGTGAGGAAGGAGAAACTTTGGGCGCGGAAACCGGAAGTGAACTTGGCAAAACTTCGCAAGCGACTTTCGCGCGAATGGGGTGTTATTGAAGGTCACCTGCTGTGCGAGTTTTCCATTCCGGGCGCGGTCGTGTTGGTGCTGCGTTGCAATCCACGGGTGCTGGAAAAACGGCTTGCAAAGCGCAACTACTCGCGCAGGAAGCTGAAAACCAACTTGGAGGCAGAGGCTATCGATTATTGCATGCAGAGGGCAGAGCAGGAGTATGGCCCTAGCCGCATCATTCAGGTGGACTGCACGCGGCTGGACGAGAAGGCGTGCGCCAAAAGGTGCTTGCGCGTGCTTGCTGGCAAGAGGGAGCAGGATTGCCCGGACTTCTCCGGCTGGCTATACGGTCCGAACGTTTAGCATTCCGAGTTCTGACAGTATCAAGTCCACGCGCTGCTCGAGCGTGCCGGGTCCTATTATCTTATAATGGATTTTCTTTGACTCGAGCAGCTCGTTTATGATCGTGTCGATTTCCCGCTGCCAGCCTTCGCTAGTCGAGCGAAACCCGTCTTCCTGTGGAGGCTTGGTCAGGGCTATCTTGAAAGTGTGGTCGTAGTGGTCGGCCCAGTTATCGAAGATCTCGCTGTTTATCTTCAATTGCGCCTTGTCAACGTCGGGGTTGTTGCGGGCGTGCCAAACAGTGTAGGCGTGTATGTCAATCACGCTGTGGTCGCACACCACCACGTCATACTTTACCGCGGCTTCCAGCTCGCCTGCGAGCTGGCTGCACAGCACCCACGTCTGGGCGTCGAGCGAGCCCCGCGTTTCCGTGCCGGTGGGTATCGGGCAGTAGCGGACCATTTCTGGCAGGTATTGGGCGTTTAACCCGTGCTCTTTGAGCTTGCCGACCAGAGCGTGGGTGAGCGACGTCTTGCCGGTGCCATGCGATCCAATTATGGCTATCTTGAGCCGCATGCTTGGGGAGTAGACTGCCGCCCAATAAAAGATTCATATCACGTTACGTGAAGTCAAACCCGTCTTCATTTTTGGGCAGGCGCCTAAAAACAAGCAATCCCGTGGTTATGGCGATGGCTGCCCCCGCGGCTATGGCGAATGGAAACTCCTGTTTTATTGCAGGAGCCTCTAGAATCATCTTGGAAAACTTTATCGACTCGGCGTAACGGCCTTCCTCGAAACTGTCTTTTGCCTTGTTCAGCAAGCCGACCAGTTCTTGCCTGTTTGCCGCCTGCTTGACCATGGCTGTAGCAAGGGAGAGATCGGCTCCTGCGCGGTGCTCCAGCGATGAGGTGACCGACCGCATAAGGCGTTCTGCGCCCTCTATTCTTTGGGCCAAGCCCACAGCCTCATCGTAGCCGTATTCCTTGAAGAGGCGCTCAACACTATCCATCTGGTTTTCGCCCGCGAGCTTGCCGTTTATCGCTTTTAGCTTGTAATACTCAAGGCGGAGGCTCTGCTGGTCACCATAGCCAGCCAGGAAAGCCGAGCCGTTGGCTGCTGTTCCGTCCAGCTCAGTGGCTGTAGAATAGTTCCTGAAAGTTGATTCCAAGCTCTTGAGCAGTGTTTTCAGGCGCTCAACGTGACGGCCAGCGTCTGACGCAAGCCCGTCCCTTAACCAGTTCAGCTCGCTGTCATTGAAGGCTGTAGACTTGGACTTTATTGAATCATAGCGTCCTGACGACAAGCTGCATGACCCGATGGCGCAAAGCAGCGAGATCGAATTGCCGAGCTTTGACATGAGGACGAGCCGGTCTGTTTGGTTGCCATGCCTCTTGGCCGCAAGTCTGGAAGCCCCAAGCGCGGAAACCGCTTCTGCGAGCTTCTGTTGCGCCTGCCTTGCATGGCCCGAGGAATTGTACAGCATTGCACTCTCTGCCAAACCTTGCGCTTTCTTGTATAGCGCCAGGGCCTCACTCGGGGCGTTTTCACCCAGCAACAGTCCGACTTCTTCTCGTAGTGATTCAAACGCGCCATGGTCGGCTTCAAAAGAGGCGCGCAAAAAGGCGTTCTCGGATGCCTCTATGGCCATGCGGTCTAGCGACGACCGTAGCCTGATGGCTCTTGGCATGAAATCGGCGAACTCCCCGCTTTTGTAGAGTCCCTCAACATAGTCAACCTCTTTGCCTGCGGCAGTTTGGTTGTCAAAATTCAGTGATGCTGCCAGCCTTTCGATGTCAAGCATTACCTGCTCTGCCTCTGCCGAAGGTTCTGACACTACAACCCGTTCGTCGATCTTGGTTTCAAATGGACCTAGCGAAGTGTTGAGTGATAGGGTTGCTGAACCCATGCGCCTTGAAACGGACGCTTTCCTCACGGTGATGGAGGCGTTGTTTGTCACGGACATGACGTAACTCTTCAATCCGGGACGCGGGTTGCTGTAGTTAAGTTCTATCACTAGTGGTGATCTGGACCTTGCCGAGAGGCTTATGCTGGCTGGCTTGCATAGCCTGCTGATATGGAGCGCGTTACCTTCAAGTTCGGCTTCAGGACTCGTCACTGGAAAGTAGTCGGCTTCGGGGAGCGTTAGTGAGAAGTCGTAGACGCAAACTTTTGGCGCCAGCTTGAGTTCCAGCTCCAGTGTGCTGGTGCGGTCGTCGGCGTGAGCGAAACTGCCGGCGATGGAGCACCTGACCGGCGTGTCGTTGAATGGCATTGTGAAGAGTTGCGACTCGCCCGGCATTAGAGCATGTGTTGTGACTGCAGGAAAGCCCTCTGGCTTGAGACGCAATGCCGGAACCTGCACGCCGAGCGGGTTTTGGATCACGAACACTACCGCGCCCACCACACGCCGGTTGCACTCGACCTGCGACATTGTGGTCAGCACTGCATCTGACGAAGCTGTGATAATGCGGGGGAGTTCTTCCAGCAGCGCCCGCTCCAGCTCTGAGCGCATTTCGTCATATGTTTTGGAAAGCCGCGCCACGTTTGTTCTCGAATCCATCATCGCGGCTTCTGAAAGCCGTGCGCGCACTGCTTCCGTGTCTATGGTGACAAACCCAGCTCTATCGAGCGCCTCGATCGATGAAAGCAGCCTCACGACCATTGACCGCTTTGACTCTGCCAGTTCAACTGCCGGTCGGAGACGCGTTTCCATGCGCCCTATCAACATTGAAAGCTCTCCCGAAATATGGCTGCCACCATGGTGCGTTCCTGCCATGTTTATTAGCAGCGCTTCTTCTTGGGAGACGTCGAGCCGGTATTCTTTGGCCGCGGCCAGAAGACTGTTTGCCCGTTCAAGCAGGCCTTTTGTTGAGGTTTCCGAGGAGTCCGCGTTGGCTAGCAGGTAGAAAGCCCTGGCGAGTGATTCCAGAGCTGCTCCGCTGGTGGGCGCGTTACGCGCGCTTTCCAGCATTGACGATGCGACGGGCAGCACGTCATTCGGCTTTTCACCGTCCAGCATGGCTTTCAGCCCGCGGGTTGCCGAACCCCTCAATGACTCTAATAGATCCAAGTAGCGCTCTGCCTCCGAGTGAGACTCCCTGATATCAATGCCCAGCCGCAGGGCGCTAGCCACGCTGGCTCCAAGCGCGTTGTCCTCGCCAGAGGCCGCCAGTTTTTCCACTTTCCTCATCATGTTCTCAAACCCCGACAGGCTCATTTCTAGTTTGTATAGCTCCTGACGTGGTGAAAGTGCGCTGCCAAAATACAACACTGCCTCGCTTTGTTGCTGGCGCGAGAGCGATGACAAGACCGCATCATCGGCAAGGCGCGCGTCCTCCTTTTTCAGCCAGCTGGCAGCAAGCTTGGCGCGCTCCAGCGATTCCCCTGCGCTCGAAATGGCCTCCCTATATTCTTGTCTCATCGCACCGGTCGCAAGCTGCAGGTCGCTGATTAGTGAAGAAATCTTGTCCAGCAGTATTCCGTTGGGATGCGAGCCTGCAACAAAATTCAGTTTTTCAACCATGGCACGGAAACCCGCTCCAGAGAGCCGGTTCAAACGGTTAAAGCAGAGCACTGCGGCCTCTGCATCAGAGCCGCAGTCGGCCGGGCGCTCTTCCAGACTGGCCAGCCTCTTCAGTACTGCCATGCCTCTTGAAAGCTGCGCGGCCGCCTTTCCACCATACCCATCCATGTCGGCACCCAGCCCATCCAACTCGTGGACTCCCTCTTCGACCGCATTCAGCATGGCAGATGTCAACTCTGCGTTCGAGCGCAACGCCGATTCCCATGAAGATGCCATCATGTAGTACTCTGACCGCGTTCTCTCGCACATGAGCTTTACGAAAACGTTGAATGAGAGCAGCACGTCCGTCTTTGTGCCGGTCATGGGACAGGATGGCCTTAGCAGGATATAGTTTGATGCATGCATTCTTGTATTTTGCACATTGGCGCGATAGCCGTCAATATGTGCCCTTAGCCGTTTTTGGGTTATGGCCCATTCGGGCGTTTCCAGCCTTGAGGCCTGCATGGCCAGTTCGAACGCGGCTGCCGAGAAGGGTGAGTAATCCAGCCAAGGGGATGCTATGCTCAGCCACTTATCTAGCAGGTCGGCCTCATGGAGCTTTTCAGAAACGATCTTTGCAGGGTTTGGGATCTCGTAAAGCGCCTCGCGTGAATAGCTTTTTATGACATTTTCGGCGTTGTCCTTCAGCTCCTGAGTCATGTTGAACGTCATGGCTGGCGCGGCCAGCAGGAACAGCACGGCAATGACACGCATGGCTTGGCAACCAAACCGTTTCGTTTTAAGCGTTTTGCAACCCTCGCCGGTTAATACGGGTTTTAACCAAGCCGGGTTGGTTTGGGTTTATGATCCAATGGCAGGAATAAATATCACAAATCATAAAGCAAGACTGTCTTTTTTGTGATTGGTGACTGGCTTGGTCAAGAAAACAATACTATCCGCACTGGACAATGAGGAAAAGTTGAGCGTGCTCAGGGCGGTCGCTGAAAAACCTGGGCAAAGCATCACCGAACTGCGCAAAAACACCGGCATGAGTTATTCAACCCTGCACAAGTACCTCAACCAGCTGGATCGGGCTGGCTTCCTTGCGTCGCGCCCGGTGAGCGACGTCAGGTTGAAGAAGGTTTACTCGCCAACAGACCTGTGCGTGACAGTTTCCGCGCAGGAGCTCGTCACCAAAAAGCCCGTGCAGAACGCCAAGCTGCGAGAAGCGCTGCTGGATGCCGGCGTGTCGACGGCCTTTGCCGACGAGCTTTCAATGAGCGGGACAACCAATGAGGCGGCGCAGGCCTCGCTGTCGTCAAAGATCGCAGAGATACAGAAGGCCAGCCAAGTGCTGCGGTCGCTTTACTCAACCTCTGTATCGCGCGTGCTATCCGACAATGCTTGGGTCAGGGAAAAGACGGCTTTGGGGGAGCTCGAAGTAATGAACTACACCAACAACTTCATGTCGCTTTTCCACGACTTGAAGCCAGTGTTCGAGCGCGGGCTTGTGCTTAACGGCAAACAGCTCACCAGAAAGCCCAAGCGCCTGCTGTCGGCGCTGTCGATAGCGGCGCAGCTCATTCAAAGGACGCAAAACTTCACAGACGAGCACGTATTGCGCGAGTTCAACTTCATGATAGCAGAGTTTTCCGGAAAGGTGCTTGAAAACGAGCTGAAGGAAGCCCTGCAGTTTTTCATATACCAGTGTGATGCCACCCAGCATACTACCATAGAGCTGTGCGACTCTGCGCCGCCATACAGGCGTTACGAGAAAGTCACCGAGACCAGCTTTAAAAAACTCGAGCGCGAGGCCGCTAGAGTGAACGACACCCTCATCTCGCTCCTGAGGGATGAAAAAAGGAGGGGCAAAAAGTTCAGCGAGCTTTCGATCGCATGGAAAAGCTTCAAGGGAAAGCCCGCGCCCACAGATCTGGCATGCGCAGTGATCAACAGCCCGGCTTCCGGAGTGCAGACTTCCAAGTCAGTCATCGTGCCGTACAATTTTTCCGGGCTGGCACAGGTGTTCAGGCTAAACGTGCCATCGCCAGCTGACAACCGGAAGGCGCTGTCAGTGCTTGACGGTTACAGGCGCGAGTTTGAAAAACAGTCAAGGTTGGCGGCGCTCGGGAACGTGAAGGCTTACTGCACGCTGCTGCGATAACTGGCGGGTATTTTAAACGCACCGGGAGTTAGTCAGCCATGATTTCTGAAGTTGACAAGCGTGCCCTAGCCCTGCACAAGAGGCTGCGCGGCAAGATAGGCATACACGTCAAGGGTTCGCTGGACTCGCAGGATGACCTGAAGCTAATGTACACGCCCGGAGTGGCGGCCGTCTCAAAAAGGGTGGCCGAAGACGCCGATTCCGTACATGACTTAACTTGGAAATCCAATTCAGTTGCGGTCGTGAGTGATGGTTCCCGCGTTTTGGGCCTGGGAGACATAGGCCCCCTCGGCGCGATGCCGGTTATGGAAGGGAAAGCCGCCCTCTATAACCGCTTCGCGGCAATCGACGCCGTGCCGATATGCACCAATACAAGGACGGCAGCAGAGCTCATATCCGTGGTCAGGGCTATCTCTCCATCGTTCGGCGGCATAAACTTGGAAGATATCGACTCGCCTAAGTGCTTTGAGGTCGACGCGACACTTGCACGCAGCCTAGACATTCCGGTCTTTCATGACGACCAGCACGGAACAGCAGTCGTGACGTTGGCCGCCATCCACAACTCGCTGCTTTTGACCGGCAGGAAGCTCCCTGAAAGCTCCTTTGTGGTAAATGGGGCCGGGGCTGCCGGCGTAGCGATAACAAAGCTATTGTTGACGGCGGGCGCGAACCACATCGTCTGCCTTGACTCGAAGGGGATAATATCGCAAAACCGCAAGCTTGCTCCGGAGAAGCAGAAGATCGCAAAGCTGACCGGAGTACATGATACAGGCACGCTGGATGACGCGATGAAAGGGGCCGACGTTTTCATTGGTGTGAGCGCCCCAAATGCCGTCACTGGAAAGCAGGTAAGATCCATGTCCCCGCAACCAGTGATACTCGCGTTGGCCAATCCAGTCCCTGAAATAAGTCCGGACAAGGCCCTGCGGTCAGGGGCGGCGATCGTGGGGACTGGCTCGAGCCTGTACGACAATCAGGTGAACAACGTCTCCTCATTTCCGGGAATAATGCGCGGCTTGCTGGACACGCGCGCCAAGCGGCTGAACAACGAAATAAAGCTGGCCGCGGCCCGCGCCATAGCCGGCTGCATAACCCCTTCAAGGCGCATGATAATACCCAAACCCACCGACGACAGGGTCTGCCCGGCTGTCGCAAGAGCCGTGGCAAAAGCCTCCGCGGCGAGCGGGGTGGCGCGCGTGCGCATGAGGAACCTGAACGAGTATGAGACCGCCGTAAGGGAAAGAGTGAGAAGAAATCGGCAAAAGGTTTAAAAGGAAACTTTGATTAACACATTCTTGATCAAATGGCATCAAAAAAGTTTGCAATCGCAAAGCAACTTGGCGGCAGGCGCGTAATCACCAACAAGGGAGAGGAAATAGGGCGCCTGAACGACATACTGATTGACGAAAAAAATGGGAAAATAGAGTCGTTCCTGCTGGAGCCGAACCGCGAGTCACGTCTGGCAAAGAACCTGACCACACATGACAAGCTCGTGCTCGTCCCATACAAGTCGGTTTTCGCCGTCAGTGACGTGATAGTTGTTGACGAGAGCTTGCTCGTGTAGCTAGGGCAGATCAACGGTGACGCGGAAACCATCTTTTGAAGCGCGTAGTAGCGCCAGCGCTTTCCCGTCCGAGGACTTAGCTGCAGCGATCGCCTTTTCAACAAGCTCCCAGTTTTCATAGATTGAATCGCCCGATGCCTTTAGCGCTGCTGATTCGGCTTCGAGCTTGGAGATGGAATCGAGTTGTTGGGCGAGGCGCCTTTCCAGTTGTTCAAGCCTGCCGCTGGTCTGGGGGGCAATCCGCCCTGCATACAGTTCTTCAACCGCCTCGCTGAGCGTTGCGTACTTAGTCTGGGGCTCTGGGAGCGAACGGAAAGCGAATGGCAGCACTTCCCCGGATTGGATGCATGGGTCGGGAGCCCCTGCTAAAATCTCTTTCCACGCGTTGAACAGCGCTGCAGACGCGGGCGCGTTTGGCTCTGCGAGAGGCGATACGCCTGCGCGGTGGCAGAGTTCTTCCACGAGCAGCTTTCCAGCCAGCAGGTGCCTTGAAAGCGATGATGCGATCGTCTTGCCGCCCGCCATGCGGCTGGAGAATTCCTCCCTGTCGAATTTGGTCGGGTCAGGCCGCTCGTCAGGGAACTTGTAGACTTCGCCACGGCGCAACACCCTGGACGACCACGCCCTGCCCGTTTGCACCCACAATACTAGCCATTCAGAGTTGACCAGCAGCAGGTTCCCGTCCGCGAACAGCTCGGCTACCAACTTGTAGCTGCCGAAGTCCAGCATGATTATCCTGTCGAAATTGTGCTGGCTGATTCCGCGTAGTATCTTTCCAGAAATGTGTTTCCGGAGGACCATGGTAGCCTGGAAAGCTTTGGCCGGCGCCTGCATCCTGTATCCTGTCAGGTTGACCCGCTCGCCGGTTTCTACGAGCAGGTCGCGGCCCTTTGGAAAGGATAACCTGTACAGTCCCGGCTTGAGCTCAACGATTCCTTGCAAGCGGGCGTTTACGAGCCCTTGCAGTTCTGCCACCATGTAGCGGAGCGTTATGCTTGAGAGCGGCATGCTTTTTCCTCGAAGGTCCGTGAATAAAAGGCAGCTGGTATGGCATTCCCAGCACGACATCCCTTTTGAAAGCCAGCAGGTAGGCAAACCCGGCAAGAACGCCAAAAACGTGGGAAACCGTGGATACCGTTGACTCGCGCTCGCGTTCCTTTCCGGATTCTATGTTCTGTTTTGCCGAAAGCGCCCCGACAAGCTGTTCGGTGACGTTGCGTTTTGACTCGTTGACGGCTGCGATGAGTTGTTCGTACTCGGACCTGTTTATTTCGCCTGCGGCAAACTTCTGGCCTATCTCTCCCTCCCTCACGATAGTGGCGTTAAGTTCCATTGAAAGCTTCTCTGCGGACACGTTGAGGCTTGAATAATACCCCGAGATTTCTGCGTCAAGCACCGGCCCGATGACGAGTGAGGAAACTATTATGGCCGCTGGCACTGCGAGTATCGCCTTCCTGAAGTCTATGAAGAATGCCGCCACCAGAAGTCCCGATATGGCTGCGCTTGCTCCCACTATTACGGTGGAGGGCTCCAGCGCCGCAAACAGTAGCGCGGACGCGGCCCCGGCCAGCAGGTAGATGGCAAAGAAATCATGGAGCCTCAGCTTCCGTTCTGCTATCAGGCCTGCTGCCAACAGCACCAACAGGTTGCCGGCGATGTGGGCCGGTCCGACATGCACGAAAGAGTATGTCAGGAGGCCGGGCCAGTTGTAGAGGTAAAAGCCGAAATCCACGGTCGCCGAGGCTGGCAGGTAGGTGAAGCCGCCAGACATGATAAGGTAGGCAGCAACCAGCAAGAGCGCCAGTGAAACTGTCAGCACGCGCACGCGTCAGAAACGAGCCCAGGATTAATAACGCTCACTTTAAAGCTCGGAGCGCCTTTGCGGCAAGTGATGGCCGCTGGGCCACGATCTTCAGGACTGTCGCGAACTTCTTGCCCGTCGTGAAGTCCAAGAGGTCGGCCGGGTCGATCAGGCCTGCCAAAAATTCCATGTCATCGTCCGACAGCTGTTCGGCAAACTTGCGCACCTTTAGCACCTGAAGCATGCGGTTTCCCTTTATTTCCATCCAGCGCGAGTAGTAGCCCTTCAGTACTTCCTCGGAGTAGTCGCCCTTCTGGATTGCCTCCTTTGCGACTTCTGCCGACACACAGGCTGCCTCGATGCCGTTGCCCATGCCGCCCCCATGTATCGGGTTGACCATGTGCGCCGCGTCACCCACGAGCATTATCCCGTTAGCGTATGGCTTGGACATGGGCGCGCCGACTGGTATGCAGCCTCCCTTTATCTCTACTATGCCGGCGTCCCTGAATATCTCGGGGTGCAGGTCGATAAAGTAGTCCAAGTAATACTTTGCAGTGTGTTCCGCGTTTCCTGTCACGCCCACGCCGACGTTGGCAACGTTCCTCCCCTTCGGGAAGAGCCAGCAATAACCCCTGGGCGCGATCTCATTGCCCAGCCAGATGTGTATCTTCTCCGGATTAGGAAAGTGCAATCCGGCCATCTCGTACTCGTATCCCGAGTCGACCTCTACGAGCGGGTTGAATGTCCGCAGGCCGGCGAACCTGCCAACGCGCGAGTCCACCCCGTCCGCAGCGATCACTATCTTGGAAGTCCACTCATGATTTCCTTCAGGTGTTTCCGCGCGAACGCCGCGCACGTAGCCGTCCTCCTTTATGACGTCAATCACGCGCGTCTTGGCCTTGCACTCCGCGCCCGCCGAAACTGCGGCGTAGGCTAGTTTTTTTTCGTAAATCTTGCGCTCTATTATGTAGCCTTTCTCGTGGGAGTTGACCACTATCTTCTTCAGCTTGGGCGTGTAGAGCACTGCGCCGTCTATCTCCATCGTGCACCATGTAGGGTCAGGCAGTATGCCGCACAGCCGTGCCGCATATTCCGGGTAGCCTTCACCACACCTCACTGGCGCGCCTATCTCTTGGCGCTTGTCCACCATAAGGGTACGCAAGCCGTGCTCCGCGCACTTCTTGGCTGCAGTACCACCAGTGGGGCCTGCACCGACCACAATCACGTCATAGTCATAATCTGTTGGCATCGAATCACTAACCACTCACACCTTCGCCGGCATATTGCCCCAAGCAATGTACGGCAAACCACACCACTCACACCTTCGCCGGCATATTGCCCCAAGCAATGTACGGCAAACCACACCACTC
>JACOVT010000085.1 GCA_016177165.1 Microcaldota archaeon | reverse complement strand
CCTCCGCCCGGAGCCGTGATTGTGAAACCAATAGAGTCGTTCACCACTATTACCTCGCCGTTCCCACCCACGGCGCGGAACTTGACCTCTATGACATAATCGCCGGCGCCGGCAGCGCCGCCAGCGGTTATGGTCCAGTTGAACGACGCGCTGGCGCCCACCGCGAGGTTGTTTATCTCAAAGTTGGCCGGCGCTATGACGAATGAGGCGTTGCTGTTGACTCCTCCAGTAGATATGTTGACCACGCTGGCGTTGAGCGAAGAAACGACAAAAGTTCCGATGTTGGACACGTTGATAGTGAGCCTTATTCCGCCCCCGAGGTTGATCCTGTTTGTGTCCAGGCTGGAGACGGCGCGCAGCGCGTTTGACTGGTTGGCGAACCTGACCGCAAAGTTGTTTATGTTGAGGCCGAACTGCTCTTCGTAAAACCAGATTTCCAGCGAGGAGGCGTTGCGCAATACGCTCGGGCTCGAGACGTCTAGCCTCTCGCTCGTGCTGGATATGTTGGTCCATGCCTGGCGCGTCCATGCCACTCCATCCGTAGAGTTGGCGTAGATGATGGAAATGTTGTCGTTGGCGTCTATCTCGTTGTAGAACATCTTGTACGACTGGTAGTTCTGGTAGGTGTCGCGGAAGACGAACGGGTCGCCGATCCAGAGCTCGCTCGAATTGTTGGTGAGCGCTATTCCCCCTTGGGTCCACGTCAGCCCGTCGGCGCTGGTGGCGTACTTTATCATCGTGTCGGTCGTGTTCTCGGCCTGATACCACATCTTCCATGTCCCAGCATCCAGAATTACCGTGGGCCCGCTGACTGATATTTCTGACGAGTTGTTGAACACGTTCGTGCGCCTCGGCGCGGACCAGACGGCGCCGAAGTTGGCGTCGTCCGCGGTGCTCGCGGCGTAAAATATCTCGTTGCCCTCGCTGCCGTTCTCCGCCACGAACCACGCGTGAAAAGTCGACCCGTCCAGGACAACCGTGGGGTCGAACACCATCACGTGGGTAGAGTTGTTGCCTATGTTGGTCGACATTCCCAAGTCAAAGCCCTGCTTGTTGGTCGAGTTCGTGAACCTGAACTCCCAGCCGGTCGAGTTCTCTGCGCTGAACCATGCGTAATACGTGGAGCCGTTGAACAGCACGACGGGCTCGTCGACCTCCAAGTAGCTGGAGGAGTTGACTATCCCTGTCTGCGACTGGATCGCCCAGAAGTTGGTCGCCTGCGCCACCCCCGCGAAAAGCGCAAGGGCGAAAAAGAAAATGGAAAACCTCATGACATTATTCTGAATGAGCGCTTTTAAATGCACCTTCCCACACAACAAACAGCATGAAACGCGCCCTGCTGGCGGTGGTGGGTGCCGTCCTTGCACTGTCGGCGTGCACCGCCCCCCAGTATCCTGAAAAGCCCTCCGGCGTGGTCGAGGCGTTCATCGGGACGATGGTGGCGTTCGACTTGGAGGGCGCCAAGAATTACATCACCGACGACCTCAAGCCGCTGTTTGACGCCGAGGGCGCGGAGCGCGAAAAAATAGAGAACATCAGGGAAGCGGTAGGCGGCGACATCACCCTGGGCAGGTTCACCGTGCTCGGGGAGGATATAACCAATGACACCGCGAGGGTGCGCGTGGAGTACACTTTCGTGATGAGCGTGCTCGGCCGCACCAACGAGACAGCGCCAATACGCGCCGACGCATTTCTGCGCAAGGAGAACGGCGAATGGAAGATCAGCGCGCCATTAAGGCAGGCACGCTGACAACCACAAAACTTTATTCCATTCCCCGCGCGGCGTAGCCCAACCAGTAAAACCACCAGAACCAACCGTGCCCGGTTAAAACCCGCATTAACCGGTGGGGGTTGCAAAACGCTTAAATTGCGACCGCGTTTTCATGCACGCCGATGAAAAAGGGAAACGCCGCACAGGGGCGCATGGATGACGCCGGCCAGATCTCGTTCGAAATGTTCGTCGTCCTGCTCGGGCTGCTGATCGTCGCGATATTCGTTTTCACGAGCCTCGGCAGCTCTGCCAAGGGAACCGCCAAGAACGTGGACGAGTCCGTGGACAAGTTCTCCAAAAAGCTGCAGGACTCGCTGGGTGGTTGAACCAGTGAAGGCGCAGGCGAGCTTCGAGTTCCTCCTCATCGCGGCCGCGCTGGCCGCAATCCTGGGGCTCTCCATCCATACATTCTCGAAAACATATGCCGCCGGCAGGGAAGTAATCATGTTGAGGGAGGCGGGCTCGCTGCTTGCCCGGCTAGACAACGCTTGCCAGCTGGCGGCTGCCACCAATTCCGCCCAAGTCGTGGAATACCGCATGAGCGTTCCAGTTAGGCTGGAGGCGACCGCAGGAAAGCTTACAGCACGCATCGAGCTTTCAGGCAAGCAGCCCCTAAAAGCAGGGCTGAACGGCAGCACTAACTGCTCAGGGATGGTAAAAGTAAGTAATGGCGGAGCCATTGAAGTGAGCCCGACAGGGACGCTGTTGTCTTTCAAACCCCCCGACCCACCCATTTAAAAACCACTCCTGATTTACCAGCTCATGCAAAAGTCAGCACTGATAGTCGCTTCCGTGCTTTTTCTTTCGGCATGCGCGGCAGTCGGCGGCGGCGGAGCTCCCTCAGAAGTGGTAAGATCCTATTTTGAGGCAGCATTCGCCTTTGACATCGACCGAGCCAAGAGCTACCTGACTTCAGACCTGCAAGCCCAAGTCAAAATGACACCAGAAGCGCAGGCCCAGATAGACCAGCTCAAGGCGCTGATGCAGATCAAGATAAAGGACTTCAAGGTGCTCGAGGAGAAAATCTCGAGCGACGGCAACACCGCAACCGTGAAGTTCGAAATCACGATCGAGATGTCCGCCCTAGGCAAGACGCAGAGCCAGACCCAGTCCGGGGACGCCGAGCTCAAGAAAGAAAACGGCCAGTGGAAGATCAGCAAACAGATAGGCGGCATGAGCACGACTGGCGGGCTCGGCGGCGGCGTTGGAAGCAGCAGCGGCGGATTCGGCCAGTAACACCAAAAAAGACGAATCAAACAGCAGCATCTGCACTCAAAACCAAAACGGGCTCCCTTTCGAATGGGAGCCGTGACTTATTTTCCACCCCTACTCACCAATCCAGACAGCCAGTTTTGAAAACCCCCATTCTTGCGGCAGGTTGCGCTCGACGACTACGGTCTGCGCGCCGGCGGGCTCGCAGCTGTTGAGGCAGAACCTGACGCGCGGATTGGCCGCCCGCAACACCGCTGAAAAACATCCTTCATCCAGCGTCAGGTTCAGCGCGCAGACTTCCACCGCGTCCTGCGCAAGCGCTTCCAGCTCGGGGTAATAAGCCCGCCCACCATTCCCGGCCCGGCCGCCTACATCAGCGGCCAGCAGGTAAACAGAAAGCGAAACCGCGGCCAGCAGAAAGAGGAGAGCGTCAGCCGAGAAGAAGAACCCGCCGCTATTTCCAGACGTAGAGCCGGACAACACAAGCCTCGCCGCCGCACAATGCAATCCTTGACACCACTAGCGATCCTTCCGGCTTGCTCCCACCACTCCCAAAAAGCAGGTTCCCACCCAAGCCAGACACTTCCACGGCAGCGTTGGCGCCAAGGCCCATTCCAAGTTTATTCCCAAGCTCCGCACCACCCGTGCCCGCCAATCTTGCCAGTTCGGACAGGTTGAGCTCATGGTGCCTAACCCCATCTTGCTCGTAAGCCGCCAGTCCCACAGAACCAGCATGACCAGAAGTCGCGACAAGCGCCTCGCTAGCCTGTAACGCGCGCGAACGCATCGAAAACCCCCAGTAGTCTGCAGCAGCGTCCGACATTACAACGCTGACCGAGGAAAAGAAAACCGTAACGCCGGCAAGCAGGATGACAAACGAAAGTGAAGCGTCCAGCTCGAACATCACCCAAACCACTTCCTCCTCCCCGACACGCGCACTTCCGAAATAGAGGCCGCCCCAGCGGCAACACAATATGAGCTAGAGGAAAGGTTGCCTTCAAAGAGAGTCACACGGCATCCTTGCCACGAACCGGAAGAGACGTTCGGATAGTAGTCAAGGCTCCCTCCCTGAAAATAGACGAGGTTGACCGAAGCCGACGCCACGTCAGCTCGGGCCTGAAGCCCGGCGCGTGAAACCTCCTTTGAGAGCAGCACGCCGCTACGAGCGAGACTCGAAGCAAGAACCACCGACAACAGAGCGAGCGCCAGCAGCACGAACAGGAACCCCAGAGCAAGTTGTGCCTTCATCTAGCCGCCTCAATTACGGTCCCGTAAGGGACGATCGAAACAAGCCGCCCAAAACTCAACTCGTGAAGCTTCCAGAAAGAGGCCGGCTGGGCAACGCAACCGCCCGTTCCGGAGCCAATGACAGCGCGCAGCGGGTTCCTCTCAACACGCAGCGCAGAAACGCAGGCGCATTCCCCCATCGGCTTCAATCCCCCTCGCGAAAAGAAGTCGCCCTCGTCAACCCGACCCACCATCACAACACCATCCAGCAGCGACAGCTTTCCGCAAACCTTTCCGGCAGCCTCGCCAGAAGTGTCATCCTCCCTAACAGTACTCAAGCCGGAAATGACGGCAAACCTGAACGACTGTTGGAACCCGTAATCAGCCTCTGCGGCCGCGCGCTGGAAGACCAGGATGAGCTCCACCGAGTACTGCGCCTCTTGCAGCGAGTTTCTATAATGCAACCCTGCATCCGCCAACGGCAACAGCGCAGCTGCAAGCAGACCGAAGTAAAACGCCTTCACGCCAGACGTGTCAAGGCATCATTATTTAAGCGTTTTGCAACCCAAATTAACCCGAGCCGGTTGGTTCCATGATGTTCTACAAGGGCGAAACAACACAGATACTGATATCCCTATTGACTATTTCGCTCGCGTTCTCGCTGCCGTTCTTTGCGCAGGGCACGATAGCCTACGGGTTCGCAATCGTGCTGCTCACGATGGGTTCGGGTTTCGTGCTGCACGAGCTCGCCCACAAGGCCGTCGCCCAAAGGTTCGGCGCTGTCGCGTACTACAAGGCATGGATGGAAGGCCTCGCGCTCGCGGTCATAATGGCCATCGCAACTGCAGGGAAGTTCGTGTTCGCCGCGCCCGGCGCCGTCTATATCCACAAGAAAAACCTTACCCGGCGCGAGGACGGCATAATAAGCGCCGCGGGCTCGTTCACCAACATCCTCCTGGCGTTCTTTTTCCTCTGGCTCGCGGCAGGAACCCTTGCAGCGAAAGGAGTGGTTTCGCAGATAGGCGCTTACGGCGCGGTCGCCAACTCGTTCCTCGCCTTCTTTAACATGGTGCCAATCCCGCCGCTGGACGGCTCGAAGGTGTTCCAGTGGAACATCATAGTCTGGGCCGCGATGTTTTTCGGCGCAGCCTACCTCACTTTCGTGGTCTCGCTGCCGCTGATCCACGCCTGAGCCTTAATATAACGAAAGCGGTGAGCGCCGACCCCACAACAACGTGCCACAGGACGTGCTGCTCCTCCGGCAATGGTAGGACAAAATCAACAGACAGGAATGCCCAGATCATGGCAATCAGTGCAGCAGCAAGGGCGATCCTCATCAACTCACGCCGGTGGGACTGCCGACCGTTGCCTCAACACAAAAACCAGCACTACAACAATCACGAGGACCGCCGCAACCCCGACACCAGCAAACAGCAAGGTGCTGTCGCCTGCGGCAGTAACAATGTCCGGCGGTTTCGTACCATCATCGCCGCCTTCGGGCATGTGCCTATCCTGCAATTCGACAAGGTTGTCCTTCTGTACGTATGCCTCGTTCGAGAACTCGATAACGTTTCTCCTGAGCAGCTCGTCGTTAGAGTAGAGCTCGTTTGTCGGGCCAGCCGACTGCCAGACGATCGTGTAGTTGCCCGGCTTGCTGAACGCCTGCTCGGGAATTTCTGGTCTGCTTTCTCCAGCAAACTCTTGCGAGTATGCGATCTCGTAGCTTTGGGTTTCGAGCAGCACGATCACCCGCTGCTTGATAGTTTCAGGAGTGGGGCGTTCCACTGTTTGCTGGTCGAGGAAGCCGATTGCCGGCATAGAGAATGCTTTTTCCTGCTCGTCTAGTGAGATCGAGGAAAGCTGCGGGTTGGTTACCGTCCTCTTTCCATCACCATCAAAGTTGAGGTAGGTTATCGAGAACTTGGTCTCGCCCGGGTATAACTCTAGCTGGTCGGGGTGCTTGGCAAAATAGTCGCGCAGCTTCTTGTTCACCACCTTGAACTCCACATTCTGCGCGGCCTTTGGAACAAGGATCCACTCGCCGATGACAAGGTCGCCGCCCGCGAGTACTCCTTCTGGTTTTTCGTACTCTCCGGTCCCATAGTTCATTCCAACGTGGTGCTGGCTGCCGCCAAGCGTGTAGTAGGCGTGCAGGTCGAGGTCGAACGACTCGTTGGAACGTGGCCCGCTTTTCCCAGTCAGCTTGCCCCACAACCAAGAGGCACCATCGATGATCGCGCCCTGAACGTTTGATGAAATGCTGGTTTTCACCCTAACTTCGGCAGTGCCGTCAACGTCAAGATTGTTCTTGATGAGCTCTATCTTGACTCCCCCGTCAGGAGACTGGAAAGAGTCCCCCACCCGGGCGAGCGGGTTGGCGGTTACAACGTCCCAGAAACTTGCCGCAGTATAGACGTCGTAGACCACGACTGCCGAGTACGGCAGGCTCCTGTCAAAGTACGTTAAGTGGGGCGCTTTGGAACGTGCCTCAACAAGGTAGCGATGGCCCGATACGTATGAAAATAATGGTGCTGACTTTACAGTGAATGCACCGAATGACTGGTACCCCAACCCGAGCTTGTAGTCGCCATCCCTGCGCTTGAGGTCTTCACTGGCAATACCAAGGCGAACCCGAGAGTAAACATCAAACAAAGCCCCGCTTGACGCGCCCATCACGCTCCAGCCATCCACATCGCTATCCGGCCAGTTGTCCCCCGAGACGGGATAAAGCTCTTGCCTGACCCCATAACCGTGCCCAAGCTCGTGAGTGACCGCATGCCCGTATGGGAGTATTACCATGTCACCTATCCGGGTTGTAGTGGTGCCACTACCGCCAACATCGCTACTTTGACTTTGGTCAGAAAGCACGACCATTACCCTGGCGTCGTTCTTTCCTTCCACCCATTTACTCCTTTTTATGCCGGTTGCTGCATGGATTGCTTGGTCGGCGATTTCCTCCACCCAAGGCCCGCCACCAGAGCTGCCAGCAGCACTAACTTCGCCCAATGGGAACCATTTCCCGCCATTGTCAAACAAGTGCCACTCGAACCCGAGCTTGCCGTTTGTCGACTCATGGAAGAACCTGTTCGCGTAAGAAAGGAGAAAATTACGGTACTCGTACTCGTCCCAGCCGTCGCAATCGTCATCCCTGCCGTAGCCAGTTAAGCCGTCGCCGTCCCGGTCGCGGCCGTCGCCGCAACCATTGGGCCTCTTGCCCTTGTACTCGACCAGCACCACCCCGACGTCGGCAGTCTTTCCAAATTTAAGTTTTTCAACATCAACCACCATGCTCCCCTTGTCTTTCCCATCCACGAAAAGCGAGACTTTATGAGAGCCAGGCGCGAACGACCGGTAAATGCCGCGGCCTCGCAAAACGCCAACAAAGTCGTCAGCTACCCCAAATATTCTCGCACGATCCTCGTCCAGCTCGTACGTCCCTTGCCAATCTCCAGAGCTGGCCGCGCCGCCAAGCACCAAGACATGCTTGCCGTATTTAACCCCGGGCGCTATTACCATTCCTTCAACTACCAAGCCTCCCCCTATTTCCAGCGCTATTGAAACGTTTTCTACGGAATCAACGTTTTGCGGCAGCACGAAACTGTCCTCGTACGTTCCAACAATTTGTTCCTCAAGAACCTTTTCGCCATACGATCTATACGCATCTGCCAATCTCTTTTCCGTCACGCCAAATTTTAGCGTGTAAATGGCCCCACCAGGAGTCCCATTTGAGTTGTTGTAGTAAACCATTATAACGCCACGAACTATCGCAGGCTTTCCGGTTAGAGCATCCCGAGCGCTAACTCTAAAGTAGGCAGTCTGGCCGGCACTCAGGGAGGTCAATGGAACAGAGCGCGCCGCGTCGCTGAACACCCCAATTTTCACGGTCGAGTTAAACGAGTAAAGAGAACGCAGCGATTGCAGCGTATCTAACTTGTACTTCTTGCCGTTCCACTCGTCAAACCACTCGACTTTATGTCCCACGAGGGAATCGCCTTCCGGCTTGAACCCGACGAGGTCGCCCTCCCTAGTCCCTAGG
>JACOVT010000009.1 GCA_016177165.1 Microcaldota archaeon | reverse complement strand
GGCGGCTATGGCACGCACGACAAGGTCGAAATTATACCTCTCCATTAACGGGACCACGCTTCCCAGCGCGCACACGTCAAACTCTTTGGGAACGGCGCGGGCGCTCTTCCTCACCAAGTCGGGAAAGACGCTTCCCTGGACAGGACATACCCACAAGCGCGCGCCATCCACTAGTTTTGCCGCTTCTCTAGCACTCGCGATGGTGGCAGCTACCGCTTTCTCAACATCTTCGCGGTTGCGCGATGCCGTAGCTTGGTCGAGAATAATGCCCATGTCCACGCCGATGCGCTTCTGGAACTCTATTATCTCGCGGTTGGTCAAGCCGATCTCCATTCCGCTCATCGCCTGGAACGCGCCCGAGTCAGTCATTACCGGCCCATCAAACTCCAAGAAGCCATGCACCCCGCGATCGAGCGCCTCCTCGCCGAACTCCTTCTTGATAAAATAAGCGTTGGTGATGACCGCGCCTGCTCCAAACTCTTTCATTCGCGCAGGTGGGATGACACGGTCGCGCGGGCTGATGACCGGCAGCAGGGTCGGCGTCTCGAGCGTGCCGTGGTTGGTTTCCAGCTTTCCGAGTCGCGCGGCTAAGTCGTGGTGTGTGACCTCAAAAGTCATGGCGGTATTCGGCAGGCGGCAAATAAGAAACCTCCCCGTTTAAATACTCTTAAAACAGGAAAAGGTGGTGCCGACCCAAGAGTTCACCGTGCACGTGAAGAACCAACCGGGCTCGCTGGGACGCGTTGCCCAGGCACTCCATTCTTACGGCGTCAACATTATATCGCTCGCCACGGAAGGCACGCGCGATGATGGGACTCTAAAGATTGTCACGAGCGATCCTTCGTCAGCCAGAAAAGCGCTTGAAAAAGAGGGACTTGAGTTTACCGTTGACGAGATAGTTGTGGCAAGCGTAATGAACCGGCCCGGCGAGCTGGCCAAACTTGCGACCAAGCTAGGGCACGCAGGCATCAATATCATCTCGGTATACCTGCTAACAGACGGCAAGTTCGCCTTGCGGGTTGACAAGCCAGACCAAGCAAGAAACCTGCTAAAGGAAACAATAGCTGCTACTATTTAGACAGAACTATTTAGGCGGCGCTGGCAGCGGTTCCCTATTTCCGCCCGAGGGCCGGAAAGAATAATGCTGCTACCGCTTTGGCGAATACTTCTGCCTGAGTTTCTCTGCGGCACGCTCGCGGGCCGACTTTTGCACGAGCGACGAAATGGTGCTGCTTGTTACCTTCTCGACAGCCGCCGGAAGCGTGGTGGCACGCCTCCCGGTCGACTCGTCCAGCAGGTCTTTCTCGACGGGGGTTGACCTCTTTCTCACAGAGAAGAACACTATGAGCACGAAGAAGACTACAAGCACCCCCAATCCCACAAACCACGAGGTGCTGCCAGACTGCCTCGCTGAAGTGAGCGACGCAATCTTGGCGTTGACCGACGCCAGCTCTGCACCCAGCTCCGGGCCCGAGAACTCGCGCTGGGCCTTGTAGTACAAGTCTAACGCTTTTGCCCGGTCGTCCAGGTGCAGGTAGGCGTCGCCTGCAGACTCGAAAGACCTACCGCGCAGGCGGAAGTCGCCCCCGCCGGCAAGCGTGTCAGCGGCCGTAACGTACCTGTCCGCTGCGAGCAGGTAATAGTTGCTTGCGATTGATGTCTGGTTCTGTAAAGAAAAACACTCAGCAGCGCGTGAATACTCGGTCCCTGCCGCAAAATAGTCCGGGTAGGGCGGCGCGCCATACCTCTCTGCCTGAACCACATAGCCCTGACATGAAGAGTTGGTATCACCCTCAACAGCGGTAACGATCGGCAAGAACAGAATGACGAGGAGCGGCGACGTTCGCATGCTTTAATTACAAGCAGGCCATATTTAAAAGATCAAATGGACCTCGTTGACTACTCTTTCAGGAAAGCGTCAAAAGTGACGGCCCGTACACGGCAGGAGCTGGCCTTGAAAAAAGTGTTTGCCGTCAGGGACGCGGCGCGCTCCTACATCGAGAAGCAGACCGAACCGTACGAGCTGTCAGAGTTCGAGGTGGCCCTGCTGTCAACTTCCATAGACTTCGGGAAAGTGCGGCGCGAGGCCGCACACGGCCGGACGTCTGTACGCGTGCTGAGGAGGCTGGCTGACGAGTACGAGATAATGATAAAACACGCCCCGAAAATGGAAGCAGCAGCGCGTCTGCGTTCGTTTTATGGCAGGGCGGCGAGCGTCCTGAAACGGGTTGCCTTCAGCGAAACCGAAAAACTGCGCGAGGAGGAAAAGAAGCTGCCAAGACTGCGGAAGGATATTCCAGCAGTGCTCATAGTCGGGTGCCCGAACGTGGGCAAGTCTCAGCTGCTGAAGCAGCTTACAGGCAGCGGCGTGATGGTGGCGCCCTATCCTTTCACAACCAAACAAATATTGGTAGGAGTCGCTAGGAACGGGCATGACGAAGTACAGTTGATAGACACGCCCGGGCTGCTTGACCGGCCAGCAGACAAGAGGAACAAAATCGAGGCCCGCGCAATAACGGCACTCAAGTTTCTGAGCAGCAGGGTGTTGTTCGTGCTCGACGCATCGGAGACCTGCGGGTACACGCTCGACGAGCAGCTACACCTCCTCGATGGCATAAAGGAAGAGTTCAACCCACGAGTTTTCCTAGTCAATGCAAAGGCCGACCTTGCAAGCCATGACAAGGCCGACTTTCAGGCTAACCTGCTGGATAGGGATGACTGCGAAAAGCTCCGACGCGCGCTGTTCGGGTGGGTTGCTCACTAATATAAACTCGCAAAACAACAATCCACGTGACATGAACAGCATGTTGAAAGGGTGGATGCTATGGCCGGCGATATTGCTGAAAAACTCAAGCAGATATGCTCTCTTATCGATTCAATCATCGAGGACCATTCGGTGCCCCGCAATATACGCGTCTCGCTCGAAAACTGCAAGAACAGAATGTTGAAAGAGACAACTACAGACCCGCGCGTGGCAATGGCCTCGGCAATCTACGCGCTGGACGAGGCAGCGAACGACATCAACATGCCGGCCCACATGCGCACTTCCGTATGGAACGTGATCAGCGAGCTGGAACGGTTGAAGGAAGAAATAAAATAGCTAATCTACAAACAACCTTTGTGATTCAAGAATCCTCCTAATTTCTGCTGATCTCGACGAATTAAGGTAATAAGCCCTATCGCATCTCGCATAATCCTTACTTTTAAACAACACGATTCCCTGATTGATTAGATACCTTAGTGCTTCCTGAAAAGACTTCTTGTCTCCCCTGTTGTTTATCCGGATTCCTTTGATCAAGTTTGCCTCTTCCACCGTGTGAACAGAACCAAACTTTCGTTTCCTACTCATTCGGTCAACAATGTCAACTGCATAAGCCTCCCAGCCAGTCACGTCTTATAGGCTTACAAAGGCCGGTTTTAAGCGTTTTGCAACCGCACAGAGTTAATTTGAAGGTGTAAACCTACCCAGTAATAGTATTGAAAAACATACGTTTAACGTACTATTTTAAATACCATACCCACCGAACTTTAGCATGGGACTTGTGCACATATTTGGCGACTCAACAATAATGAGGATAATTGACTTCCTAGACATCTACCCATATTGGGACTACTCAAAAACCGAAATAGCCAAATATTCAAAAGTAAGCAAGGCCGCACTTTATGCCGCATGGCCAATGCTAGAAAAAAACGGAATAGTAAAAGAAACCCGACGAATAGGCCGAGCCGTGATGTACAAGTTTAACCGGGAAAACAAAATAGCACAAATGCTAGAAAAGATGGCCCTTGAAACCGACCTGCAGGCGCTCGATGAGGCCCGCAAGGAACACGAAGCCCAAAAGCACAAGATTCCAGCCCGTGCGCGGGGCTAGCTTCTTTAACGGGGCTTGCCCAACCCATTTCGTGGCAGAAGAGGAAAACATCACCCGAATCGAGTCGCTAGTCCGCAACCTCGGACTGGACGCGCGCGTCATCCGGCACGCCGGCGCGCGAATCATCTCGCACGCCGACCACGTGGCGAGGTTCGGCGATATTCCCAATCTCAAGTGCCTTGCTTTTGTTTCTAGGGGACAAACAGTGGTGGTCTGCGCACTCGGAGGAACTAGGATTGATGGAAAGAAGCTCACGGCCGAAACTGGCCTGAAGAAGCCGCGGCTCGCAAATGCGGAGGAGCTAGCCTCGCTGTTCGGCGCCAGCCCAGGGGGCGTCTGCTGCCTGTTGGTGCCGAAGAATATTCCCTTACTACTTGACAAGCGCCTGTTGGAAAAGGAACGCGCGCTCGGGAGTGCTGGCTCGCCCGAAGCCGGCCTCGAGATCGCCCCGCGCGAGATCCTGCGCGTGACGCACGCGCGCGTAGCGGATGTCTGCGAATAACTGTTGTTTAAATAACGGGGAGCCCTCCAATCCCCTAATGGATGTTGAGACGCGCCTTGAGCTGGTGCGCAAGCCGCCGACCGAGGAAGTAATCACCGACCAGGACATGCGCTCGCTGCTCGAGCAGGAGGAACACCCGGCCGACTACATCGGATTTGAGATCTCCGGCAAGCTCCACCTAGGCACGCTCCTGCTCTCGGGCTTCAAGTTCAACGACCTAGCCAAGGCCGGATTCAAGACGCAGGTCTGGTTGGCCGACTGGCATTCCTTCCTGAACAACAAGCTCGAGGGAAACTGGGAAAAGATCCGAACTGCTGCAAGGTACTACAAGGAGGCATTCGAGTTCTTCTGCCCAAAGAGCAGGGTGCTTCTTGCCAACGACGTTTACCACAACAATGATGAGTTCTGGAGAGACGTGCTCACTTTCTCAAAGCACATGACGCTCGCCAGGGCGCAGCGCACACTCACGATCTTAGGCAGGACTGAGCGCGACAGCTTGCAGCTAGCGCATTTCTTTTACTCGCCAATGCAGGCCGTCGACATCAAGCTGCTGGACGCGCGCGTCCCTCATGGTGGGATGGACCAGCGC
>JACOVT010000008.1 GCA_016177165.1 Microcaldota archaeon | reverse complement strand
CGTTAGCTCTGCGCCAAAGAGACCGGCCAGATAGAGCCTTTTAATCCATAGCGGAGCTCTTCTTACCCAAGACGGAACAGCAACAATTGTTCTAGATTTGTTGCCTTCCGGCAGGCCAAGAGCTTTCATTAGTATAGAAAATGATTGAGAATTAATAGACAGCTGATTGCTTATGCCACAAATCTCCCTTTTGCCGCCGCCAACTTCGCTAATTTTACTTTTATAGTGTTTTGTGCTAGTAAAATGAATGTCGTAACCCATCGAGTTTACGTCGTCCATCACTTTTTTGAGGTCTTCTAATTTTCCAATAGCCCTTATAGCGAATACATCTTGTTTTCTTTTTCTGTTATAGTGGTGACCGAGCCAGCCATCGCCCGTAAGGAAACCCAGCAACTTTGTTAGCATGGGTAACTTCTCGGAATTCATTCGTAACGGAAGCAGCCCCCTTTTTTTCAGAGAAGATATGATCCTTTTTCTGTTTCCAACCAATGCTCGTATTTTGTTTTCATCAACTATTATCTCTTCTGGTGGTTTTTCATATTCTACGCCTTCAAATGGATGAGTTATGATATGATTTCCCTCCTCTAGCTTTCCGGCATCTATCATTTTTTGGCCAGTGTATATTGGATGGTCTTCTGTTAGAGTAATATGCTCTCCATTTTTGGTTGTTATTCTTAGGACTCTGGTATCTGGCTTTTTCTTTAAGAAAAGGAACGCTTTTGAATGTTTTTTTCTGTTATCGGAAAGATCCATAAAAGATATGTCGTCCTTAAGCACGTCTTTCTCAAGATCCCTGATTTTCTTGAAACAACCATACTCTAGTAATATTCTTGTGTCTCCAGCAAGGCAGTTTATGTCATAACCAATACCTCCGGGCGAGATGATTCCCTCTTTCGCGTCAAACGCCGCCACGCCGCCGACGCAAAACCCGTAGCCCCAATGCGCGTCAGGCATTGCCATCGACGCTTTCACGATGCCGGGCAGCGTTGCCATATTGGTGACCTGCTCGTACACGCCGTCATCCATCGTCTTGAGAAGCGGCTCGGTCGCGTAAATGCGCGCCGGCACGCGCATGCCGGGCTTGTACGTCTTGGGAATCTCCCAGCACACCTCGCCAACGCGTTTCATTTCCGGAGCCATAGGATCACTCAAATGTCCAGCACAACTTTAACCTTGTAGTGGTTTCCTTGTTTCGTAACCTTAAAGTCGTTCCACGTTACCGCTTTCACGTCGTTGTGCAGCTCGTGGCGCTTGCGGTCGATCTTTTCGCCGCGCAGCGTGGCGTTCAGCTTCATTAACGCATAACCGCTCACGCGGACGTCGCACTCGCAGAACACGAGTTGCTCGGCGTCCTTCAGGTAGACTATCTCCTCTAGGAACTTGTGGAGCAGCGAGTCTACTTTTACGTCTTCCATCTCGATCCGCTTCTCTGTTACGGGTTTGATGGTTTCGGTATTAGCCATTACCCCAAAAAGCGCGGTAGCGCACTCCTTGAAAAAGTCTGCCAGGCCGTCCTCCTCGGCCTCGAAAGCCAGATCCGCGAGAGAGACGTTTTCCAAGAACTTGTGCGGCACAAAATCAACTCCTTCCCTTTTGGGTGAAGTATTCTTTAAGGATATCGTAGTGGTCGAAAGCAATGTCCTGCTGCCTGAGCTCGGAATAGGCGAACCAGCCGGCCTCGCTCGTCTCGCCGGGCTGGTGGTGCAGCTTGCCACCCAACAACCGGCACTCGAACACGCAAGCAACCGGGTGTATTCCTTTCCGCCAGTCAGGGTCGCGCTTGGGCTCGCTGTACACCCCGACCAAGCGGACCACGCGAACGCGCAAGCCAGTTTCTTCCAAGACTTCCCGCTCACACGCCTTTTCAATAGTCTCAAAAGGCTCCACAAAGCCGCCGGGAAGTGCGAGTTTTCCGATCTCAACGCGTTTTGACCTCCTTACCAGCAACACTTTACCATCCTTCTCAATTACTCCATCAACGGTAACGACGCGCCTGTGCCTGTTGATGTAGCCAGCGTTGTTAACAGCAAGATCCACCTCGTCTGGCGTCGTAGGCCTGCCACTGATAAACGCATTGGCGAGCACGGCGTTCTCCAAACTATCAACATTGAACGCCTTGCCAGCGTATAGGAACAAGGCAAGCTCGTCCCCTAGTCGGGTGAAGAACTCGTCCACCGCGTGCAGCGCCCTGACGTTGATATGCTTGACCGCAGTCGGTTCCATCACCCAGACGCCAGCGCCAACGCCGGCTATAGCGCTGAATGAGAAGCTATGGTCAACAAGCTTGCTCCATCCTCTTGCTTCGCTGCCACTTACCTTTAGGAACCCGCGCGCAACCAGCGAGCGACCCTTGCGCTCGGCGAGCAGCGTGCGCCCCTTGGCGTCCACCATGCGTTCCGGGAACTGCTGCGACCAGACACCAGTAACAAGAAAACCTTTCTTCACGTTGCCGGCGTGCTCGCGCACGAGCGCGCGGTAATCCAGTCCCGGATTGAGGCGCGAAGCCAGTACAACCATGAACGGCTCTCCCTTGCGGCAGAACTGCAGCACCGGGTAGAGCGACTCTTGCGACTCGCGGCTCTGCAGGTAAGTGATGCGGCAGCCGAACCGCTTCCCTTCGCCAAAGTAGCTGGTGATCTGTTCCTTCTTGTATGCAACGGCAATAGTAATGTCACGGAAGCCTTGCTTGACTAGCTGCTGGACGTTCCACTCCAGCACCGGCTTTCCGCGCACCCTAACCATCGGCTTTGCCACATTGTCGGTGAGCGGCCTCAAGCCAGCCCCCAAACCGCCGGCGAGAATCAAGACTTTCATATGGAGACTTACTCGAACTTGGTTTTAAACGGCGATGTTCAGGTCGCGGTGGACGCGCAGCCCGCGCCTTGCGAACTCAAGCCAGTCAAGCGTTTCCTGACTTCTGTTTCCAGTGGCAAGCAAGTATGATGAACTAAGGAGGTACGTGCAATAGCAAGCTTTTGCCGCTAAATGTATGCGGTTGAGCTCTTCATCGTTAAGTTTGTTGGCTTTTTGGTACTCAGCAACAACCAGTCTGAATGTTTTCTCGTACCCAGAAGCCGATTTGGCGTTGAAAGCAAACGTTGCTAGGAACACGCCTATATCAAAGATGGCGTGGCTGTAGTCCATACACCCCAGGTCAAGAATGCAATAGTTGCCCTTATTGTCTTTCAAGACATGCTTTCTCTGGATGTCTCCATGTATGACGCACTTGCGAAGACGCGAGTTAGAGAAGTCGGCATCCCTGAACTCTTTAACTATTGGCCTAACAAGCGCTAGGTCGCCTGCCGAGAGGTAGTTTTTCTTCTTTTCAAACTCTTCCAGCAAGTTGGCCGCGCCCCATGAGTCATAGTTTCTGGAAACGCTGAACTTTGCATTATGGAAACGGGCAATGTAGCAAGTCAGTTTCCTGACGTCCCCCACGCCGGGCTTGGAGTGATCGAAGCTCTTGCCCTCGAAGAACTCCATAACTATGGTGAGCGTGTCGCCCTTGCTGCCGCTGATCCTTAGAATGTGGCTGTCATCCCCGGCCCTGATTATCTTGGCGACTGGCACGCCTGCTTTCGGCAGCTCGACAAGCGCCCTGACGTAATCCTGGTGGTTTTCCAGCCTCTTTTCCTTAGAGAATGCCTTGACAACATACTTTCCACTGTCCGTCTTGAGCTTTATGTTCAAGTCCTCATAGCCCTCAAGGATTGGCTCGTGCCTGATGATCGCGCCGAGGCCGAAGTGCTCGGTGACCCTTTCCAATAGTGTGGTAACAGGAATGTCCAGGTTGGTACGGCCAACCAGCTCCTTGTAAACGTCTTGCATCATATAATCAAACGTTTCTTTTGACTGCGAACTACTTTTCTTTTTGAAAGAAAAGGAGCTCAGCGCCGGCAGCAGGAATTGAACCTGCGAGCCCCGGAGGGGCACGCGCTCTCAAGGCGCGCGCATTACCGCTTTTGGTCAAGCTTTTCCCATCAGCCCGCTTGCGGGCTTTCATGGTGGAAAAGGTTGTCTGCCATGCCGGCTTGTGGTGGTATTGGGCCGCGTGGTTAAAAATAGATGCTGGCTAGTGCTTGCCGCCGCCAGCCATTCCCTTGTAGATGTTGTACGCTCCAGCGAGGAAAAGGACCGCGCCGACGAGAGTCAAGAGCTGCTGTGGCTGGCCAAACGCCAGTCCCGACTGCACGAGTGATGATCTCGGCGAGAACAGGTAGACGAACCCGAGCCCGAAGATAACCCAGTTACCAAGGCCCATGTTCCTCCAGTGTTTGCTGGGGTTTTTAAGCGTTATTTCGTGGGTGGATGCCTTTTTATTGGCTGTTTCTCAAATTAACTGGATGCCAGTTCAGAAGGTTCGCCGGCGCAGGTCTGAGCCATATGTGGCGCCGTGGATGTTGCAAAAGTCAAGCGCCGAGCTGAAGGAAGATGCAAGGAAACATGGCATTCCGGCAGACGTTATAGAGCGGTTGCCGCCGGCAACGCTCTCGCTGGCAATAGGCGTGGCCAAGTCTATGGGTCCATACCCCCCTACCATGCCTCGTATATCGCGTTCCCGCCATGGTGAAGTGATTGAACGGCTTAAGGTAATGGATAGGTTTGAGCGCGCGTTTTTGGGTGTTGAAACAAAGATGAGGGTGCTTAGGGAGCGGCGCCAGGCTCTCGCAAGTGCCGGTAAGATTGAAGAAGCTCGTCGAGTTGATCGGGAAATAGGTGAAGCGCAGGAAGAGTTTGATAGATTACTTGTTGATGTTGAAAGAACAGAAAAAAGTCTTCTGATTAGGGCCGGAGCGAAAAAGAGAGTTACGCGTTCTTGAGCTCTATCGTTTACGTCAGAAGGGTATTCTAAGCGTTATCTAGCGAACTAGACAAGTTGGTCCAGTTCCAGCTTTGCAGCCCTAGCTGCGCGCTTTAATTCAGGCAGAATTATGCTGGCTTTGTTCTCATACACGAATAGGTGGTCGTGATAGTATCCCGCAATTATGTTGACGCCTGTTTTTTTAGACTCTAGGATGCCACAAAGTGCGCCCGTAAATCCGTATCCTTCCAAGTCTGGAAGGCAGCTGAGCATTATTCGGGTGTGGGGTTTTGATATCTTGACGCCCGGGATTTTTTGTACCAGTTTCAAGCCAGCTTCTTTTAAGTAAAGAGTTGTGCCTTCGGGTTCTTTGAAAGCGCCTATGGCAACACCAAGCATTTTGTTTGTGGCGTGCTTTGATGGAATGCTAGCTATGAAATACCTGCCGGGCAATGCCCGTGGCTTCATGGTCGCTAGCATTTTCAGAACATACTTTTTATTATCACTCATTTAGTTCACTAGGTTGATTGGCTTGCCTTTAACGAAAGCCTCAACGTTGTCGATCATCATATCGTAACCGCGCTTGATTGCATAGTCGGACTTGGAGCCAACGTGCGGAGTGAGCAGAACTTTCGGATGCTTGCCGAACTTCTGGTAGAGCTCGGAGTTGTAGTCGCCTATGTTGGTGCCTTCGGCGTCCATGGCCGCTCCGGCCAGATGGCCGTTATCCAGCGCCTTTAGGAGCGCGTCGTGGTCGTAAATCTTGTTGTGTGAAGTGGTAACAAAATAGGCGCCCTTTTTCATTGCAGCGAATTGTTTTTCCCCTAGAATATTGCGGGTCTCTTCCGATAGCGGCAGGGCACAGTATACTACGTCAGCCGGCTTGAGCGCGCCTTCAAGCGAGTCGCCGCGCTTCCATAACACCACTTTCATTCCGAACGTTTCGGCCAGTTTTCCAACCAACTTGCCTATCCTCCCGGCGCCCAGTATCGTGAGCGTCTTGCCGTAGAGGCTCGGCTCTACTTCCGGTTTTGTCTGGTACTTGTTATACTGATAGATCTTCCTTAGGCAGCCAATCATCAGGCCTATGCCGAACTCGGCAACGCTTTCTGTGGAAAAACCGGGGGAGTTGGCAAACTTGATTCCCTTGTCCGCGGCCTCCTTGAGTGGCAGGAAGCCGACGCCTGTGAAAGGCAAAGAAACCAAGAGTATGCCTGGCTTCATCTTTGGAATAGCGGCATCGATGGGCGCCCAGTCAACGCAAAGTATGTCGGCGCCTTCCGTTCTCTTCACAAGCTCGTCAGCGTCGGGCATTTCCTCGCACCACGAGACTTGCCCTAGGCTTTCCAGCCGCGCGCGCTGTTCATTGGTTAAATTAAGT
This sequence comes from Microcaldota archaeon, assembly GCA_016177165.1. Classification (GTDB taxonomy): domain Archaea; phylum B1Sed10-29; class B1Sed10-29; order B1Sed10-29; family JACOVT01; genus JACOVT01. Next base: position 524 of record JACOVT010000008.1, on the reverse strand, counting down.
GATTCAACAACACATATTTTTTGCTTATTGTGTGTGTGTTACCATACTATCACACGTTCTTGAGTTCGATTTCGATGTGGACGCTGTCCGGCACCTGTATGCGCATGATCTGGCGGAGGGTTCGCTCGTCGGCTTCCACGCTGATGAGCCGCTTGTGGATGCGCATCTGCCACTTCTCGAATGTTTCCGAGCCGGCGCCGCACGGGGACTTGCGGGTTGAGATTGTGAGCTTCTTGGTTGGTAGGGGAATAGGGCCTGCTAGCGAAGCACCGGTCTTTTGGGCTATGTCCTGGATTTCGCGGCAGACTTGGGTCAGTTTCCCATAGTCCGGCGAAACCAGCTTGATGCTGGCCGTTTGGGGCATACTTCATTCCTCTTTTTTAAGATACTAACGGTTCGGGTTTGTGCAGCTCCGGGAACAAGTTCCGGGAGCTGCTTAGAGTGTTACGTTGGTGAAGCGTTTATAGTTTCTTTGGGACGACTTCTGTGACTATTCCTGCGGCGACGGTCTGGCCCATGTCCCT
>JACOVT010000096.1 GCA_016177165.1 Microcaldota archaeon | reverse complement strand
GCCCACGATTCTGGATGGAAGAAAACAGGATTAGGCTGGTTGTTGATATCAACGTCCTCTTCTCAGCCATACTCTGCGAAGGTAAGGATGCTGAGCTCCTGTTTGACAAGAAGCTGGATCTTTCTGCCCCGGATTACCTTATGGAAGAGTTGCGCAGGTTGATGCCCACGATAAGCGCCCGCACTAACAGAACATATCAAGACGTAGAACGTATGGCTAGTATGTTATCTAGCGAGGTAAAAGTTGTGCCGTCAAGTGAAACGGCTGCATTCCTGAATGCTGCTAAAGCATTGTCGCCAGATCCTGATGATGCCCCCTACTTTGCGCTGGCTTTGAAGACTGGTGCTGCGATCTGGTCAAACGACAAGCTGCTTAAGGAACAGATAGTGGTAAAGGTCTATTCAACTTACGAGGTTGGGCTGTTGGGTACTTGATGCCAGCAGCCTCGAAATGGCGCTTGGCTATCCTCTTGTTTGCTTCCCTTCCGAGTTGGATTGCATCATCTTCTGTCATGTTAATCTCGGCAGCGAACTTCTTTATGTAGGCTATTTTCTCCTGGTCGCTTAGCTTTTCACATATCGCCCGCCGCGCCACCTCGGACCAGTTAACATCCTGATGCTTGTCCATCTTTTCCTTCAGTTCCTTCGGCACCGCGAGAGTCAAACTCACCATAAACGTATTTACGTGCATTACGTTTATAAACGTAATGGTGAGCTCCCGGGGCTACAAGTAAAGTAGTCTGGCGGGTGAACCTTATCCCAGTCTTAGCGCTCAAACTTTGAATGCTTGTTGGTTAGGTTCCTTGCCGGTGCGCAACTCGCTGACTCTTGTCTTTCTATTAAGAGTTCCCTTTCGTTCACGAGTTGGATTAGGATAATCATTCCACTGGTTCGCGTGTCGCTGAAACGCTCGCGAGGCTCGTAACAGTAGGTCATCCCGTCTGGGCGGACCTCACCAAAGTCACGGTTCACCAAGCCCGAGTGGAGGGGAGAAAAGTAGTAGGTCCCTGCAGCCAGCCCGCTTGCTGCCGTTGAGGTCCCTACAGAGAAGACTCCTCTAGACGGATCAAAGTTATCATGCACCAGCGCGAGATGGGCGTCTTCAGGATATGTTTCTTTGGTACCTTCAAAGAACCAGACGCCTTGGGCGGTTCCTGGGGCGTCTTGCTCCACCTCGCCGCAGACCGGCTCTACGGTTCTCCTTGACCGGCCGTCTCCGAGCAGTGCTGTCAGGTTTTGCCTGAGCTCTCCTGTAAAGTAATCAACAGGGCAGGAAATGTGGCGCTGGTCAGTGTAAAACCTGGCGGGGTTGGCATAAGCTAGTTCAGTGGTACGCAAATCGAACGCCCAGACGTCTAGCGCGTTCTCACCGGGCCCGCCTGCGGTTCCGATCAGTTCGCCAGCCTCGATTTTAACGTCGATACCATGGCTGCAGTACTTGAAGTCATGCCCGCCAGTCGAATACTCCTCGCACTCCATAGGCTCGCCAGCCCGCAGTATCTGGTTCAGTTTCTCGCTCAGCGAGCTCACGTGCCCAAACTTGAGGCGCACCTCGCGGCAAGGGGCAAACTCGATCGAGTAGTCGATAAAAGGCCCCGCGTCGGCTGACTTCCTCTCGCTGGAGCTGACCCTGAAAATACGCGCGCCTCCAATCGAAAATAGTGGGACGCGCGCTGCATTCTCGCCTTGTTTCCTTATAAAAAAGTAAACATGGTCGGTAGGAAACGTATGTGAAGGCGGGTTCAGGTTGCCTAGCGGCACTATGTTGGTCAGGTCGGGAAGCGCGATGGGCGATGTATTAAACAACTCGCTGCGCGAGCCGCAGGAATCGAGCTTATTTACCACGCTGTTGGCGTTCCTGTCATATTGAGATACTCCATCGTCCCCTGAGGCGCTATTATTACTGTGCTGCGGCGTGGCTAGACAGGCGCTCAACAGCAGCGTAAAAGAGAGCGAGACGTACACAAGCCAGCTTTCCTTCACGAAGCAGCGTTAGAACCGGGATGTTATAAACGTTTGCTGGCGCCGAAAGCCTTTTAAATAAAAGTTACCATAAAAGTAACAATGTACAGGTACTTGGAGTTGTGGGCTATATTGGCGCGCTGGAGGCGGACTTTCTCGTTGCAGGAGTTCTCCTTGTTCTTCCCATCAGCGCACCCGCGCAAAGTATTGCACGACTTGGTGGGGTTGGGATTCTTGAGGCGTGTTTCCCGGGGCGAGTATTCACCGGCGAAAGCTGAAGATTTATTGAAGCAGGACTACTCTGGGAAGATAAGCCACGCTTACGAGTGCTTGAAAGAGGCCATGTTGCCTTATTCGTTGACCGGCGTGGATGCCGTCTCAAAATGGACCTGCGGCGGCTACGACTCGGGGCGTTTCTTCGGCTTTTACCCCATCTACATCAGGGTCAACAAGAGGGACTTAGCGCGCTGGAAGCGCTTCTCGCGCGGTCGCGGGTTCAAGTTTGTGGTGCATGGAGAAAAGTTGAAAGGAACCTTGTTCGGCATCTTGCTTGTTTTTGTTCCAGTTGGTAGCTTGGGCAGGCCTTCGGTATTGAAAGGCGAGCCGGTCGACTCGTTGGCTGAAACGATCTGGTTTGCTGAAGTAAATGCGGCCACATTCGAGCGTGCATTGCCGTTGTTGAGGCGGATAAGGCATGGCCACCAAGCTTGAGCTAGAGCGCGAGACTCACGTGCTTGAAACGCTGGATGCGCTCCAGCGCGCTGGCATCGAGCTTGTGGTGGTTGGAGGCTACGCTGTTGATGCTTATGCTCCGCACCGGTTTTCGGTAGACCTAGATGTGGTAGTTAGGAAGCAAGACTTGCAAAGGATAGCAAGCAAGCTGGAACAGCTAGGATACAAACATGCCCGTTCGCGTGATGATTTTGCCAAGTCCTACAAGGGGGAATTCCAGTCATTCATCAAGCAACTCGAAGGAGGCCGGGTGTCAGTGGACCTGCTAGTTAACTGCCTTTGCTCGCGCTCAACCAGCGCCTGCTGGAGCTTTGATTACATAAAGAAGCATTCGGTAATGCGGCTGGTCTCTGGCATCGCGCGTTCGGTTGAAGCGGTCGTCCCCAGCCGCGAGCTTTTGGCTGCAATGAAGATCCATTCCGGCCGCCTGACCGACCTGAGAGATTTGGTGATGCTTTCGCTCGGCCCGGATGTGCAGGCGATTGTCCGCCATTCGCTTCGTGGAGATCGACAGGCGCTCAAGGCTACTGCACGCAAGATGCTGATTCGTATGGGAAAACAGGACTTCCGTGACGCGCTCAAAGGCACGTTTTCAATCCAGCGCGGTCGCGTGGTGGAAAAAGAGATGGCAAGCGCAGCAAGTCTGCTTGAAGCCCTCGAAAGTTCGGGCGTTAAGCAAGGCTTTTAAAAATAACGTCGTGTGAAATCCCCGCACTTTAGTGCGCGGGATGAAACGCGACACTAATCTTTTCTAGGAACAAGTTGTTGTAGTCCTGCCCACGAAAGCAATCGCGAAGCAGGAGTTGTTCAAGTTACTCGGTTGGCTTATTAAGAGTGGCTTCAATAATGGGTCATGGCTCCGATTAAAAGGGCTAAGTACTATCGGCAAGGCTACCCGGCGCCCCGGCGTGGGTTTACGGCAGGATCCTCGAGATACCTAAAGCTGGCCCGCGGCGAGGGCCTCTCTAATGCAGCGCGCTCACTGCTGCGAGATTCGGGAATTGTAATGTCAGACCGAGACTTGGAAGGACTGCGTGGACGGATAAGCTCGCCCATGCGCCAACCACTGCAAGTTAGTAGAGCCGCACTGGCTGAAGCACTTCTGGAGCAGCGCGCCTCCCCGCGCTTGCGCGGTTTTCCCAAGAAGAGACGGTTTGCCTTTATGCTGGATGCCGCTGCAGAAAGCGCGGCTGGCATGGAGCTTTTGCATGATGCCGATAGGTACTTCAGGGCATCAAAAGCCCACGCTGATCTTTTCAAAGCGGCTGTTAAGAGACACAAACTTGAGGCAAAAGCCAGCGGCCTTAGGGGCGCAGACATTGAAAGCTATGCTGTTGAAAAGGCAGAGAGAGAAGTAGGAGACCCACCAAAATCTGACGTGTTCGACCGTATGGCAACAAATGCAAATCGTTCGCTAAGGAACGCATTCGATGCCCGCTCCCAAACCGTTCTATCTAGCATGCTTAGGGATGCGGCGGCAGCTGCTTTGCGCGCTGCCGAGGCTCGCGAAGGACCTGACATGGGCGAGTTACGCCGGCAAATGGCTGAAAAAAGTCGCAAGATCATCAAGCAAATGCTGATGGAAAAACTGATTTAAATGTCCGGCCGTGGCCGCTAAGCGATGGAAACAAGATAAAAGAGCAGCGCATTGAACTAATCTGTCTTGGTGCTGGCCCACTGATTGATTACTTCTGCGCACTCCTTGAAGGGTGGGAGCTCGCCGAAGACGAGTTGCTTGAGTTCTCCTACAAACCGGTTTTTCTTTTTGTCAACGCTTTTTGAGAAAGAATCGCCAGAAAATTTGAGACCGTAGTGCTTTAGCTTCTCATTTACCAGAGTCTCGTCAAACGAGATTCCCTTCGCTGTCGCAAGAAAGTACAAGTCATACAAGTCCCTTGCTTTGTCGCGCGTAAGTATTGCCCGCACTTTCTCGGCAGCCACTTCTGAAAGATCCATCCCCCGGATCACTTTTGTGGGCGTTTCGAACCTGGGGAACTCAAGTTTGGTTGCCGTCGGCTTTAGCAAGACTTTTTCTCGTTTACTTATTTCCACGTATACGAAGCACTTGTTGACGTCGGAGGTATGCAGTGGCCCAGTAGCGCCGACCCTGAATGAAAGCGTGAACTGGTTGTTTGCCTCTATACTTACCTTGTTGTTGACTCCAAACCCGGCGAGTGCCCTAGAAACCTTTTCAGGCAGGCCGGAGGGCAGGCTTTCCGCGGCTGTGAAGTCAAGGTCTTCCGAGAACCGCCTCAAGCCATGGAGGAGCCAGAGGTAGGTTCCGCCCTTGAAAACCACTGGATAGTCTGCCAGCTCGTTGAGTAACAGAGCATGGACGTATTTCTTCTCTTCCTGCCAAGGCTTGATTCCATAGGCCCTTGCAAGGCTGACTATTTCTTCTTTGTTTATCATCGAACTGCCTCTAGTATCCTTCTTCTACTGCGGCCTTTGTATCGCCTTGCCAGCGATACTAGCTTTGCCCAGTCAATGTTTTTGGATAGTTCCTTCACGTCTCTTTTTGAATAAATGTTCAGGTAGATGCCGTCTATGAGCGCCTTCTCAATG
>JACOVT010000083.1 GCA_016177165.1 Microcaldota archaeon | reverse complement strand
GATCTCCGCGATCCTCTACCCTAATTCTAACCTGACAATAGAGCAGTGCCGCAAGGTTGCCGAGGCAATGCAGCCTCGCGACCGCGACGCACTGCTGCAGGAATACCTCGGCAGGCGGCAGAACCGGCGCGAAAAACCCGGCCGCGCGCTCGAGAACACCAGCTACCTGTTCGACTTCCTCGCCGACTACGGCATGTTTCGCGATCTCCACCGGCACAGGATGCTAACGCAAGAGAGGCAGACGCTGACCACCGATTATGGCTACGTGACCCCCGAGGAGCTAGTAGAAGCCGGCCTGACCGACCCGTATGACGGCGCGATGGAGGGCGCCCGCGCGGCGTACAAGGAGATCCACTCAGAGTTCCCTTTGGAATCGCAGTACGTCATACCACTCGCATACCGCATCCGCTGGTACATGCGCATGAACTTGCGGGAAGTGTTCCACATGTGCGAATTGCGTACGAGCGTGCAGGGGCACAAGAACTACCGCCGCCTCGTACAGCGCACTTTCAAGCTGGTGGAGAGCGTCCACCCGCGCCTTGCGAAGCAGATGAGGTTTGTTGACATGCAGGACTACGAGCTTGAGAGGCTGGACGCGGAGCGCCGGCTGGACCGCAAGATAGAACAGCTTAGACAGCGTGACGCGCCCGCCAAGCCCGCCGAAAAGAAAATAGAGCCGGCCACGACCGCCCAGCCGATGGTAACAAAGGTGATAAGCCAGTGATAAGGGCCGCCATATTCTCCAGCTTCCTCCGCCACGACCTTGAAGCAGCGCTCTCGGGCGGGCCTGTATGGACGGCCGCCTGCCTGTTCTCAAACAGGCCAGGCCCGCACGTTGAAGCCGCCAAGAAAAAAGGAGTGCCGGCATTCCTGTTTGAAGGACCGCACGACCAGTTCGAGGAATGGGCGCTCAAGTCGCTTAAGCTGAGCGAGTGCCGACTGGCCGTATGCGTCGGGTTTAACAAGCTGCTTTCAAGAAAGTTCATTGACGCCGCGCCGCCAGTGATCAACGCCCACCCCTCACTTTTGCCAGCGTTCCCCGGGCCCGACAACGAAGTCTATCCAGCAGTGCTGGCGCGCGGCTGCAAGCTGACCGGCGTGACTTTCCATTTCGTAGATGAAGGTATCGACACCGGACAGATAATCCACCAGTCTCCAGTTCCGGTGCTTGAAAGGGATGGCGTAGAGTCGCTGCGTGAAAGGGTGGAAGCCAAACTAGCCGAGGAATTCCCAAAAGCGCTCGCGATCGTGGCACAAGCCTTATAAAGAGCGCGGGCGTTGCCCAAAGCGGAGGTACCCAGATGGCCAAACGCAAGGCTGCCAAGAAGCGTGCCGGCACAAAGAAGCGCGCCGGAAAAAAGAAGGTGAAGAAAACCACGGGGCGCAAGGCTGCCGCGGCACGCAAAAAGAAGTACTATTATTACTACGCAAAGGAAAGGCGCGCATCCCGGCTGTAAGTCACCATCGAGCAAGCCGCGCTTGCTCGTGGCCTTCGGCGAACCGCGTTTGCCGAAGAGCGCGCCTACTTTTTCTTTTCCGACTGGTGCAAGAACCGCGGAATGCACGTTTTGTCAGTCAACGGGTTAAAGCCCGCCAGCTCTTGCTGGTCGAGCGGAACCGCTATCCGCGACACCATGCCATGCAATGAATACGGCAAGCGCATCAGGCGCATCTCGCCGCTGGTAATCCAGTCATCAATGCCATAATCATCCTCGTACTCCTTTGCGAGGCGCTTCCGCTCGCTTCTACCCCAACGCCTAACTCCATAATCAAACACGTGCAAATGGAATCCCCTACCCGAATAGGTCACGCGCACGCGCCTGAAGCGCTGCGACAACAGTTTCCAAAGCTCGCCTGCTTGCTTCTCCACCTCTTCAAACTCCCACTTGCAGAAGCCCATCGTCTGATGCTCGCGCATCTTTTCTTCCAAGCCACCATGCGCGGGACACTCAACGTTCTCGGGATCGAGGTCGAACGCCAGCTCTTGCCCGAGCCAGTTATCGCAGCTTTCCAAGTGCCTCATCTTCCCGTTTACCGTACATTTTTCGCAACCAGCACGGTCGAGATAATAGTTGCGGTCGTAGTATACTCCCTCAGGCATGAAGAAAGCAAACTTCTTCTTGACTTCGGCCAGCGAGGAGTAATCATCTATCACGAGCGCGCCCTTCTCGCTGCCGGCGAACTTCTTGGCAAACACGTGCGAGTGCCTTCCAATCACCACGGCGAAGGAGGTGTTGTCCAAGTCGCGTTCTCGGCCGAACCAGCGTGCCACCGGACGCCATGAAAACTCGCGCTCGTAGAACAGCCTGCGCTCTCCCAATCGAGAGTATCGCAGGCCGCGCATCAGGCGATACCTTCGCATCCGTCATCTCCTTAACCGTCCACCGCCAACAAGCCGTTTCTTCTCGCCGCGCATCTCGAGGTACTCGCGGTCGGCCCGTATCTTGATGAAAGCGTCCAACGCGGCGAATATCGCCACCGACAGAAGGGCGAGCGGGATGGCCACGTACTCGTCAAGATGGACCACCAGCCCGAACACTCCTGATATGAAAGCAGCAACCAGCAGGGCAAATGAAAGGAAAAGCTGGCTCATGTGGGCCTTCAACGCGTTCACCTGTTCGGCGCGCATGCCGGAAAACGCCAACCCAGTAAGGAGCGCTATCAGGTTGCGCAGCTCCCGCGCCGCGACAAAGGCCGGCGGTATGGAGAGCACGAAACCGATCGCTATTAGCACCAGCAGGTTAGGCATTCCGGCTATGAGCGGTTCCTTGAACTGCAGGTGGGCAAAAAGAAGAAGGTATGCCACGCCGATGATCGACAGCACCCCGAACCCGAGCTTGCGGAACGCCGTCATCAGCTCGCCTTGCGCCGCGCTGCTGGCAAGCAGGGCGTTGACCATCGCAGAAGTCCTTGACGAGACGTAGTTGAAGCCACGCTTGATGAAAGAAGGCGAGACGCGCGGAACCCCAGAAGCAACCCTCGGCGAAACCAGCAGCAGGTAGGGCATCAGGAAAGTGGTCGCTATCGTCAGGAATATTGCGATGTTCAGTACGTCAGACGCGTGCGGCGTGCGCATGGCAAACGCCAACCCGGCTATTATCAGCGCAAACTCCCCGACGGGCGCCATGAGCCCGCCAAGCGAGGCGGCAAACTTCGGCTGCAGCCCGACAAGCGTGCCAAAAACGCCGTAAGCAACAAACGATGCGACAACATAAGCGGCTAACAGCACCAATGCAACCAGCAGCGTCCCCCAGCCGAACGGCGAGAAAGCCAGCCCGATTCCGAGGAAAAAGAAAACGCTGAAGAACTCCCTGAACGTCTCCAGCTCAGAACGGATCCTCTCGGAGTGGGCCCCGCGCGACAGCACGAGTCCGGCAAGGAACGCGCCTATAGCGGGGGAAAGCGAGAAGAAGTTGGCCACGAACGCCAACCCCAGCGCCATCCCTAGAGCGTACAATGTTATGTGCCGCTCGTACGCGAACTTCTCGATCAGCCGCATGAAGTACCTTGAAAATTCACCCACCACGAACATTGCCACCACAATGAAGAACACGCTGTTCAGCACAACCGTGTTGACGCTGCCTTGGGAACTCAGCGTCGAGAGCAGCGCGAGCGCCACTATTGCAACAAAGTCCTCAACAACAAGTATGGATATGGATATGTTGCCCTCCACCGACTGGGCGAGGCGGTTATCTATCAGGTACTTGCCTATCACGGCCATGCTGGATATCGCCACCACCAGCCCGATTAGTATTCCTTCGGCAACGCTGAAGCCAAACCAAACAGATATCATGTAGCCGACGATGAAGCAGAGCATCATTTTGGCCGGGGCGAGCACAAACGCCACGAGCCCGCCTTTCCTGAACTTCTGGGCATCCAGCTCCAACCCGATGTAAAACATAAGCAGCAGGACTCCGAGCTCTGAAAACACCCGCACCAGCTCGCTCTGCTGGACGACGCCGAGCCCGAATGGCCCGAGCAGCATGCCTGCCAGTATATACCCGATGATCGACGACTGCTTGTACTTGCTGAAAATCGCGCCCAGCAGCATGGCTACGAATATGACCACGCCTATCTGGAAGATCGTCCCCACAACGAGCGACTCACCGGCAGCCACGCTCACGAAAACGCGGAGCGGCTTTAAAAGG
>JACOVT010000082.1 GCA_016177165.1 Microcaldota archaeon | reverse complement strand
TCCTGGAGGTCGTCCAGGGTCACGTAGTCCCTGAAGTTTCGGCACGCGCGATCCACCTTGTGGAACAAGAGCGCGTCCACGGCCTTCGCGTTCTTCTTCGCGTACGCGACCAGGTCGTTGAACAGCGGCCGGCCCGCCTGCTTGGCCGACTCGACTTCCTCGAACACCTGGACGATTTTGTAGCCGCGCTTTGCGCAGTAGTTCTTGCACGCCTTGAGCTGGGCGGCGATCGAGTAGCCATCAGCTTGGTCCTTGCTGGAAACGCGGGCGTAGACGAGCACGTTCATGACGGGCCTCCGAGCTTGAATTCTCGCGGGAATCTCAGAATTCTGGGGCCTGGACCATCACCCGGCAAGGCGGTCGTCTTCGGATTTCCCCGAAGTCATCCCTGGGTCATCATTTGCGCCGTATTTTTCCGCCAGCTCCAGGAGGCATGAGACGAAGCCGGCGAGGTTGAGCCGAATTTCTTCAAGCTCCTCGTCGGTGAGCTTGCGGTCGTAACCCCGCTCGCAGAAGTCACGGAGCTTGTCAGGTTCTGTTTGTTCGGACATGCCAGACCTCCGCGTTTGTGCTCGCGTCGGTCGGGTTGTCCCGTCCCAACTCAGGTTTCAGAATTCATGACGCGTTGCGTCATTATTTCGCTTCACGAACGACGTCCTTAACCGCCTGCTCGATCCAGGTTCGATATTGCGGACAGGAAATTTCGATCAGTGCCTTGAGCCGCCTTGCGACCTGCTCGCGCTGCTTCGCGGTCAGGGCCTTCGCGCCGCCGGTCTTCTTGCACGCGGCGTCAAGTTCCTCTTCCGACACGAACCATTCCCACCAATTCATGGGGTTCACCTCATCTTCATCTTGAGGCGGAGGTTTAAGAAGCTTCCGGTTCCTCCACGTCCCGGAAGCTCGTCGTCACCTTGACGGTGACCCTACCCTGGTGGATTTGGACGACGATCTCTCCGTAGTCCAGACCAGCCACCATGCGCATGCGACGACCAAGTATCAGCAGCTCCCTTTTTGCGTCCGGTGCCCTCGCCTGGTTCATGTCGTCCTCCGAATTCGATCCTTCCAAGTGGAACCCCTATTCCTTCCCACGATTTCGTTCTCTGGGAACGATTGCCGCTTCGTTCCACGTTGAAGCAGAAGTGTTTGCGGATTTCATTCCCGCCCCTCGTTGTTTCGTTCTCCTCGTTCCCCGAATCATTCTCCGACCAGGGGAATGAGACCCTGACGGCCTTGTCCGCGACCTGACGACGGAAGCCGGGTTACCTTGACCAGCCCCCTCTCAATCAGGGCGGTCACGAGTTGCTGCCGGACCTTGCCACTCCGGAGCCCAAGGGCCTCTACCAACTCGATGGTCGCCATCGGGGTTCCTTGCTTGCGGTAGTGGGCAACGACCAGTTCCAGCGCCACAGTTTCCAGGTCGGATAGGCTTCGCTCCGGGCGCTGGGGCCTGGCTTTCGCCAGCCACGTCTGGACGGCGGTCTTTCCGCTGCCCGTGGGACTCCCCGCGACGTGGACCTCTCCGACATGCGAGAAGGGTGGTCGAATCGCCACAGTGAGCGTGGGAAAATCCAGTCCGTGGATCAGAGCCTCTCCGGGTCGCAGCTCCTTGACCGTCTCGGCGGCCCCGCGACCGGCGTACTGTTCGACGTAGGTAAGCTCTGCGGAGTCCGTGGAGCGTAGGAAGAAGCGGGAGTTGACCATCTCGCGCACGATCCTGGCCTCCCGGCCGAAATCGACCAGTCCTTGGGAGCAGAGGAGCAGGCTCACCCCATGCTTGACCCGCTCTCGCGCGATCCGAACGAGAAGCGTCTGGACCTGGCGGGCCATGTCCTTCGCATCCGTAGCCACGTTTCCGGAGAGCAGGCTGTGCGCTTCCTCCATCACCAGCAGGAGTTTCAAGTTCGTCGTTTCCGTAGTCATGGAGTGGTAGACCGCTTCCAGAACAGGCTTCACAGCCTGGAGCCTCTCGCTGTCCAACAGCCCCTTGAGATTCAGTACGAAGCTCGTCCGGCAGATTTCATCGGGCGGCGGTAGCTGGTCGGGGCGGAGGATCTGGATATCGAAGCCCCGAGCGAGCCGCGGATCGAACCTGAAAGCGTCGTATCGCGCAAGGACCTCTGGATCGGTGGAGGGCTCCACAATGCCCGTCCACTGCCCTGTAGGGTCCAGTACGACGACCACAGCAGCTTCCACCAGGGCGCCCTCGACCAGCACGCGGGCCAAGTAGCTCTTGCCGCTTCGCGTCGTACCGCTGACGTACGCGTTCTTGAGTTGGATCCCCACAAACACGGGCACGTTGGTCATGCGACCGTCTTGAAGGAGATTTCCCAGGAAAGCACCCGACGTCGGGACTCCCTCGGGAATGGATCGTGGCTGGGCGACTCGATCCAGTCGAGTGAAGAAATTCTGGAGCACTCTTTCCGACAACAAGCGTTTCTGAGCAGCCGTCTTGCCATCTACCACCAGATCCTGGTTGGACGACACCACCACCATGCGTTCGATCGCCAGGCAAAGGTCTTGGAAGACCGATCCTCCGATCCGTGGGAGCTGGCGGGGATTCAGCGCCCCCCCGAGCCACTGGATCATGAGAGCCAGCGCCGGCTCGTCGAACTCCTCGACGCGGACCTGGAGCTTGGCTCCGAGCTTCTGGGTTAGCTGGTACTTGTGGTAGGCGTCCAGTTCCGCCAGGATCGCCTGGGCTGCCTCGTGGACCTCGTCTGCGGCCCGCGCCACCTGGATGTTGGAGTGGATCGAGAACAGGAAGATCGCGCCGCTCCCATGGTCCAGATACTCCTTGGCCAGACGGTGAATCTTGAAGATTCGGTTAGCAAGCTCCGACTCCTGCTCATGAAGTTCCTTGGCCCGCTGGTTCAAACCCGTGACCTTAGCCTGCAGCGCGGATTTCAGGAAGGGCGCCCCGGCAAACCCGCTGATCCGCTGCACACCTTCGATTTCCTGTTTCGTGGTTTCCAGATTTCCGCGCAGTTCCGCTTGTTGAGTGACAAGCCTCGTCAAGGTCTGCTGGCTCCCCTGCGCCTTCAACACCGCCAGGGGGTGGCTCAGGTCGCGGAAGTGGCTGAAGGTGACGTGGACCTCGGGGAACAGGGCCTGCAGATCCTCGTGGAACTGGTTGAGATCGCGGACGTAGATCAGGCCCTCGTCGGAAATTTCCCTGAGCAGGTAGGACTTGGACCCCACCAGGACCAGGAATCCATCGGCCTCGCACGCCAGGATCGAGGCCTTGGACTTGGCGTGGTAGAAAATCTGGAAGCAGAACCTCGGTCCGGCTTCCCCGACCTTCTCGAAACCCAGCCTGGTGAGAAACTCCCGCCACGGCGTCACGGCGCACCTGGACCCAGGAGCTTGTTCTGCAACCTACCGAGCCGCATGAATTCGCGAAGGTGGAGGAGCTGTCGCAACCCTTCGATCCCTGGGAACCCGTTCAGAATCGGCGCGGACAGGATCGAGGTCCGGTGCTGGGATACCTTGAGTGTCTCTTCCACGGTAAGCCGGTGCAGAGCCACCCGCCTCTCGAAGTCCAGTTGCTCCTCCAGTACAGACAGGCACCCGAAACACAGCACCGTCCCCTTGATGGGGCTTCCGGAAATGCAGCAACGGCCAAGATTCGCTCCACACGCGCCGCAGACCCGGCTGCAGTGGATACAGGTCAGCGGGGAGTGGCCACACATGCACTGGGGGCGAAGGTGGGTGGGGTCTGCCAGGGGGGTGCTGCAAGCCGGGCATGTGACCCATTGCTGGGCCTGTTCGTGCCGGATGCCCGCCGCGCCGAGGTCGGTGACCTTCTCGAGTTTGCGGAAAAGGACTCGGCCGTTCTGGTCGCGGATTTCTGTCCACTGTTCCAGGTTCACGACGCGGCTCCAATCCCACCGAATGCGCCAGCATCACCCGCGACCCCGGAACCACCGTCACCGGTTGGTCCGGTGGGACTTCCTGCACTTTCTCCCGTCCCGCCTATGTCGGCGGGCGACCCTGAATTCACGGTCTGGCCCACATCGGTCTGAACCGCTCCGGGTATGCGGTTCAAGTCAAATGCGCGCTGCTCCGCCGTGAAGGGGCCGAAGTCGTGAAGCTGAAAAGGTCGTTTAAGATCGGCGGGTGTAGTGGCGGGCGCTTCTCCGTCGTCTTCACACTCAACCTCGTAGAGAGACTTCTCGGGTTGACCACAGATTTCGCATACCTTGTTGAGGCCGTCGATTCCAAAACCGGCCAGGGCGCCAAACAGAGCCACAGGCCACACGCCAGTCGCAATTGCCAGCACCGTTCCGACTCCCGTGCCGATCGCGGTTCCCTTCGGGAAGCGATACCTCGGCCAGTGCTTCTCGATGCAACCACCACAGGCGAGCTTCTTCACCAGTCGCCCTCCCAAGGCTGGCGTTCACGCCGCAATAGGTTCGACCATTCCAAGTCTTCACGTGCAGCAGCTCGCGCCCTTCGGGCCTGTCGAGCACAGAGCGCGTAGCCAGTGACCGCTACGAGGAACAAGAAAAGCTTGGGGAAGACATAGGCGATCACCAGCAGGAGCGTGACAGCCCACAGGATCGGCTTCCCAAGTACAAATATGTCTTTCATTCCGGCACTACCCCCGGCCACGCCGCCGGCGCACCTGTTCCCGAAGTTGTTTCACGCGACCCTTGACTTGCGAGTTGGTGTTTTCGATGTTGTCGTCCCGTAATCTTGTGAACTCAGCCCACGGAAACTCCGCTGTTCCCGCCATTGGATCCGGTTTCGGCGCGACACTTCCCCGGTGATATGCGTCTATCACCGGGCAGAGGCACAGGGGAATCAGCAGGAACATAAAGATCCCCGCGAAAGTCTTCTCGTCCCATAGGATTGCGACGAAGGTCAGATAGCTCACCGGAGGGACTAAACAGAGAAAACAGCCGAAGCGGGCAGCTCGCGCCCCGGCTGTTATCCCGGGAAGAAGTAGAACTCCGAGGACACCAACCACGAACTTTACAGTTCCAGTTCCGACCCCGATGCCGATCATGGCGAGTAGCCATAGGATGAAGTGATAGGTACCAACAAAACTCACGGGCATATCCTCCAGGTCGAGCAGGCGGGGCAATCGGCGCGGCGCGTCACGACCCGCGGCCGAGCTGGTATCGATCCATCAACAAAGATTTCCCAGTAATTCCAGTTGCGGGGAGCCTCGGATAGAAGAGTGCGAACCGCGTACAAGGCCAATCCCGCGAGCACCGTGTTAATGTCCAAGATCGCGGGAACCTTGCAGGGGAAACGGCGATTGGGGTCTTCGACCAGTGCTTCCGGAAACAAGCACCCGAAGCAAGGGCCGCTGGGTTCTTGAACAAAGACATATCCGTTATCGCAGTTCTCCGCGACAGCCAGAAATATGACCGGCGTGCGCGGATATGCACGGGAAGTTGCCACGCGAACCGCGTCGTTGTCCGTTCCGTTAATCACGACGTCGGCTGAAAGATCGATCCCCGCCTCGATCGCTTCTTCGAAAGATCGCGCGTGCCCCTCAATGACCACCGGACTTACGGCCTCCCGGGCCAGGTTCCTGGCGAGGCACAGGGCCTTGTTATGGTAGAGGTCCTCTATATAAAACTTCTGGCGCGAGAGGTTCGACAGATGGACCACGTCGTGGTCAAAGATCTTCGTGCGCCCGATCCCTTCACGAGCGAGCCCGACACCGATCGGGCCATTGAGGCCGCCGGCCCCGACCAGGAGCACGGTGGCGTTCGCGAAGCGTTCCTGGCTGAATCCTTCTAGTCGCGCCTGCCGGTCCGTGGAGATATCCTCAAGGGGATCCTGCGGTTGAGTCCCCGGAACTTCAAATTTGACGTAGAATTGGTCAGAGTTCGATCTTGAGCAGTGTCGGGCCGAGCTTCCGGATGCCTTGTCCATGGCATTCCACCTCATATGACAAGTCGTTGGCGTAGAACTTCACGAATCCTTCGCGGTTCACGATGACACCGATGGTTTTGTAGCCGAGTCGTTCCAGCCCTTGCTGAAGGGTCCGGTCGATTGAAGATGGCGTAACGGACGCTGGCCCCGAGCCAGGGTGGGAATGGCAGTGGCACAGGAGGAGAAATCCGAGCTGATCCAGCCGTTCGAGGGTCTGGTAGAAGGCCCCGATGTCCAGCTCTACCCCTGCGTCACTCTGCCGGCTCTTGGGTACATCGAAGGCGCGCTCCAATACCATAAGAGTGCCGAGGTTGAAGCCCGTCACCAGACGCGCGTCTTCGCAGTCCGTGGTGGTACACGCCTTCCATAGGTCGTGCAACAGGAGCGACGAAACGCAAAAAGTAATCTGGTCTTCCGAGTCGTGGCGCAGCCGAAGTTCCGCGAGCACCGCACGCTTCAGGGATGCGATCTGGACCAGATCGTTAAGCTGTGCGGCGAACGCCTCCCTTGAACTCTGGCCCGCCGAGGTCGCGAGGCCGTTCGAGATTGCCCGCAGCTGGCGGTTGCAGACTCGAAGTCGCGCCTGGAGGGTCGCTATGGTGTCCTTGTCAAACATGGCGGCACTCCGCTAGGACCGCCTCGACACCCAGGATTGCGGCGTCCACGGTACGTGGAGAATTGGAGATAATGTTGACTCGAAATTTGCCGATTCCGACATAAAACAGGCATGGGGCCCATTGGTGCCTCCGGATCTCAGGGGGAGGATCGTAGATGTAGGTTTCGACTTGGCCGGCGCGTTCGACGATTTCGCCGGCGCACTCGATCTTGCCGGATTGAAATATACCTACGAAGGTATTGTTGATACGACGCCAGCCCTTCTCCTCCCAGTAGCATGAAGCACGAGTATCGGAGGACTTCTGTTGGAAGTCGCGCAGCAGTTGGGCGAATTCTGGGCTCATGGGGATTGATCTCCGTCATCGATCGCCAACTAGAGTCCCCATTGGGGGCGTGGCGCGATGGCCCATTTCATACCGTCCGGATACCGGCTCAGATCGGTGCCCGGTGACAGGGGTTGGCCACTCGTCGGATCGAACAGCGTCATCCCCTGGAAGCGATTGGCGGTCAACATCTCGCCTACGGTTTCTCGATCGCGAACATGGATCTTGATCGTCTTCGGGCTTCCCGCGGCCCTGACGGTCATATACTTGCTCATTGGCATCCTCCCGGTGTGCCGGATCATGCCGGCAAGGTGTGATTTTCAAAAGGGCGCAAAGTCAGACGCGTCGCTCTACATAGCTAGGCCCCTCCTGCAATCAGATCGAGTTGACGAAACGTGACCGACGTCGACGACCGCGTTGATGGTTTCTGCGCCCCGAAGGTGGACCAAGCCGGCGCCGCGGAGTCCTACAAGGCGATTCTCGCGAGTAATAAGTGCGACTTCGGGCCATTCAGCATCACTGTGGTCGATGTGATACTGAAGGATCGATTCCTTGAGCTGTGGAGAAAGCTTTCTAAGGTAGTGGGTCGGGGCGCCGACTAGCTGGCAGAATCTCACAGAACCCGCATGATCGAGGCTGATCTGGCCATCTCCGGCACGGATAGCGTCCCCTTCGAATCGAAGGGCCTTTGCTGGCGCTGTGACCTCTGCGAGGCTGGCCTCCTTCTCTGCGATCTTGTTGACAATCGTCTCGAGCGTTGTCGCCATGAGCCCCCCCGAATTCAGCGCCAAAGTGATGTTTGTACTCAGTCCTTAATGTTACTAGCGGCGCCTAGTATTTCCAGTCACAAAATATAGGACGTATCGTGGGGCATCTGATACTAGATATAGTGGCTGAGAATAAGGCTGGGCGTGAACGGGCGATCAGTTTTGCTTTTTTCGCGACTTACGATAGCCCTTCATATACCCACGCTTGAATCTCCGCTGCGCGCAAGCGTTGCTGCAAGTTTCCTGGTGGCTCGCT
This sequence comes from Microcaldota archaeon, assembly GCA_016177165.1. Taxonomy (GTDB): domain Archaea; phylum B1Sed10-29; class B1Sed10-29; order B1Sed10-29; family JACOVT01; genus JACOVT01. Next base: position 3,064 of record JACOVT010000082.1, on the reverse strand, counting down.
CTCGTTGCGTCGGGAATGTATAGCCGCCTGCATACTATTTCGTAGCACTGACGTAACCGATTGCCGTCCAATCCTTTCAAAACGAAATTCGCCCAAAGCTTCTCCTGGCCGCGTGGATCTTCGGCAATCGGGACTACAGCTACCCTGTCTTCTTCATGGTCCACCTCAAACCTAACCTGATTGGCTAGATCCTGGAGATCGGTCCAGTCCCTAGGGTGGAGTCGCTCTGGAGTCAGGATATACTTCGCCTCCTTTCTCGGTCGGACTATTTCTTCCACAAATAGGCGGCCACAGATGCCCCTGGCGAAATCCCTGGCCTGCTGACGATCCGCTAGGCTACCGTAACCCCAGCCTTCTAGATCTTCGCTCTCATAGGCATGCAACTTCGCGATATATCGCTGCATGCCCACGTCATGCCTATATGTATTTATAGTCGGGTCAATTACCCCTTCACATTCTCCTGGGCCGAACGCCCCCCCTTGTGGGAGTGCTTTATCTAATTCAGGAAGTTTTATAAGCACGATTACTAAATCTTGCGAGAGATTTATTGAATTGCCTCTTTGCTTCTCCCTCTCAAGGAGGGAGTTCCACTCAATCAGAAAGGCGTCGGTTAGTTGTTCTGGGGGAGCACTTGGCTCATTTTTTAGGACATCAAGTGCCACATCCAACAGGATGGATCGAGCCCCCTTCTTACCTATTGGCGTACCGCCAACCTTTGTCCTAGCAAACCCATCGCTCATAGACACCAAGACTCTTCCTCTGGCGTCGAACTCAACAAGATCGCCGCTTACCAACCACTCGCGACTTGCCCCTCTCTTTCGGCCAACGCTTACCTCTGTCTCATTCATCGCAACGATCTGCCCCAACGAATCCATCATCGGTTCGAGCATATATAGATGGGGTGGATTTCCCGCGTACCGCACCACTCCCAATTTGCCGTCTACCTCGAAGATCGCACAATCTTCGAGATCTCTAGGGGTTAGCGTGTTGCCCTCAATCTCAGCGAGTAGCTTCGTGAGTTTCCGAAGGCATTCTCTGAGCGACAGCCCTGCTGTTTGGTAGTAAGCGCGGGTGAAGTCTACAGAAAGCCTCTCGGCGCTCTCCTTGCGTCGTGCGCGCGCGAGGAAGATCCTCTCGTTGCCATTTGATAGCACATCCCGGAACAGGACGGCTGGTCCGGCTGTACAGACCGAGCCCGTTTCCGAGAACATTGGTAGGCTTGTCCCAGCTGCGGGGGGTAGGCGCATCCCCCTGGGCGTCGGGATACTAATGGTGCTTTGTCCCCGCGCCCGTGCCCCAGCGAGCAGTTGGGCCTGTGTCGTGCTTCCGTCAGGCAGCGGCTCTTCATGGTTCGCGGTCACTGGGCGCCTCCGCTGGAAACTGTCGCGTCGCTATCGGGGACATCGTAGAACGTATCATCTGGCTAGTCGTTGCCTGCTGCGGTAGCGGGATACTAGCCCGGTAGCCACCGGCTTTCGATAAGCTTAAAAGGGGGTGATGCAAAGACGTCTCCAATGACCGAGGCTGCACTCCCCAAAGATTTTATCGTCTCTCGCCTTACAAATCAGATCGACTTCATACAGCAGAAGCTCTCCGAGCTTGACGCCCAGCACGAAAGCATCCTAGCCATATTGGACTTCCAGATTCAAGATGCTTCTTTGGCTTTGAAACGCTTGCCGCAACTCCCGACCGGATATGCCGAGATCGACAACGCCAGGGGCGCTCTAAGCGGTAGGCTGGCCGCCCTCGAATCCGAGAAACGCGGGACGCTGGTTCGCTTCCGCCAGGAGCGGGCTGGACTTGAACGCGAAATACAGAAGTTAATGGGGGACATCGCCATGCTCGAACTATGAAAAATGAGATAGAAGATCTGGTGGACAAGCTCCGACCCATCCTTGGCTCCAAAGTAGATCGCCTCCTTTTAGCTTCCCGCGTGACCGATCCTGCGAGCGCACAAATCTATAGATCGGCAATACTAGCTCTCGCCGCAAAACACCTCGGCAACCTCGACGAGAAAATCCTGTTGCCTCCGCCGACAAAGGAACAGGCAACGAGCGAGTACCAGCCTCTCGGGACGGTCGTCTACAATGGCCTGGAACTCTTTCCTTTTGGCCTCCACGAATCCGAATGGACCTCACATACTGCTGTTCTAGGTAGATCAGGCTCGGGCAAAACCAACGCCGTCCGAATTCTTCTTCAATCGCTTCATGAGAAGGGCAAGCCGTATCTCGTGGTCGACTGGAAGCAAGACTACTTTCCTTCAGACGCGCTGTGGGTTACCGCAGGGCACGATCTCGAATTCAACCCACTCGTACCGCCCGTACCCCTGACCGGCGACGCGTACCGGGACTACCTCAAGGGGGTCGTCGAACTCTTCGTGCAGGCATACTTCCGGGATATGCAGCTCCTTACTGTCGAGGGGCTGCGAAACCTCCTCCTCGAAAAGCTCGACGCTTTATGCACGAAGCACGGGACCTACACTGGCAGCGGCACCTATCCGACATTCAGGGCTATCCAGGACGAGATCCAGACCACCAAATCCAAAGTGATCGCCTACGCCCGCGATTCGCTGCTCTCCGTGCTTCAGGCGATCGGATTCGGAACAACTAATCGAGTCTTCAATACAACTCGCTCGCTCGATATCTCGAAGCTCTTGGAGAACAACGTCGTCCTCAAGTTGCATTCGCTCGGTTCGACGGCCGACAAAGCCTTCCTCTGTATGTCCTTGGTGAATTCGATCTACACCTACCGTCTCCAACAGCCCTCGCCCGAGTTCAAACACGCGATCATCGCCGAGGAGTACCATAATATGGACAGTCCATATATGCGATATGTCTTCAGGATGATCCGCTCGCTGGGCGAGGCGATAGTCCTCTGCGACCAGCATCCCAGCAAATTGACCGTTGAAACGCTAGGCAACACCTATTCTGTAATCTGCTTCAACCTTCGTCACCAGGCGGACGTGCAGGCCGCGTCCAGGGCGATGCTGCTTCCGCAGGACCAGTGGGACGCTCTCGGCCGTCTCGAAGTGGGCCAGGCGATCGTAAAGCTACAAGGGCGCTAT
>JACOVT010000081.1 GCA_016177165.1 Microcaldota archaeon | reverse complement strand
GACTACGTGACCCTGGACGACCTCCAGGAGAAGCACCGCGTCCGAATCATGTTCGTGGAAGAAGAGTTCCAGGACACGCCGGCCGGCAAGCTCACCTTCGGGTTAAAAATCTTGCTCGCCAAGCACTTCATCGATAACCTCCGCTCCGAGGTCCTGAAAGGCATGACCCAGAAGGCCGAGAGCGGCGTGTACCCAACCCGGCCGCCCTACGGCTACCGGAACGTTAGGATCAACGGCGTGTCCGGCGTGGAGGTCGATCCCGAGCGCGCCGAGCACGTGCACCAGCTCTACACCTGGTACGCGAGCGGGGAAGTCTCGATCACCGACTGCGCGCAGCGCTTCAACGCGACCTTCCGCCAGCCCATGGCCTTAACCCCGATCGCCCGCTCCAAGATCGAAAGCATGCTCAAGGACGGCTTCTACGTGGGCCGGTTCGTTTGGAGGGGCAAGACCTACCAGGGGACGCAGGAGACGTTCCTGCCGAAGACGCTCTTCGACCAGGTGCAGGCAGTCTTCGCGGGCCACAACAGGCCACGCCAGCAGCACCACGACTTTGCCTGGTCCGGCTACCTGGTCTGTGGTCACTGCGGCTGCGCGATCACGGCGGAGGTCAAGAAAGGGAAGTACGTCTACTACCACTGCGCCCAGAGCAAGGGAAAGTGCGTGCAGCCCTGGGTCCGCGAAGAGGCACTGGAAGAGCGGCTCGGGGAGTGGGTCAAGAAGGTGACGATCTCGGAAGAGTTGCTGAACGTGATCCGCAAGACACTGAAAGACCTGCAAGCACAGAAGAAGGAGTTCCAGGAGCAGGAGACGGGTCGCCTTCAAGCCCGCTACAGGCTTCTTCAGGAAAGGCTGGACAGAGCCTACGAGGACAAGCTGGACGGGAAGATCGCGGAAGACCTCTGGGAGCGAAAGTCAGCGGCCTGGCAGTCGGAGTTGGCCCAGGTGAGGTTGGACCTGGCGAATTTCGAGAGCGCCAACAAGCTCTACGTGGACGAAGCACTCCGCATCTTCGAACTCGCTCAAAAGGCGCACCCGATTTGGGTTCGGTCAAACAGCCAGGAAAAGCGCCGTTTGCTGGTTTTCGCGTCTTCGAACTGCACGCTCGTTGACGGAAGTCCTGCTATCAAATGGAGAAGGCCCTTCGACCTGTTGGCGGAAGGGCCCTCTGTTGAAGACTGGTACGCCCAAGAGGACGACGTTAGAACTTTTCTGGGCACATTCGTCCCAGACCAACTCGCCGTCCCAGCTACATGGGCGCCAGGATAGGCGGCGGTCGGCACGAAAACAAGCCGGTACGGCCGGTTCCCATGTGCAATGCTCGTCACGCGGTAACTGTTCAGGTAGCCGAACACAAGGGCGAGACCGAGCGCATCGGCAAAGCCCTCCTGACGGAAACCAAGCTCCTCTTCGATTGGTGGTACCGCGTGCGGGACGGGACCTTGAAACGCTCCAGCTTCCAGGTCTACGTGAGCCCCCTCCGACAGCGGGTCGAAACCCTCCTGGAAGAAGGGACCCTCTGCGGGAACGTCAAGGTCGAGAGCCGCTGCCGGGGCATCCTCGAACGCTCCGAGGCCATGTGGACCTTCGTGCGCGTGGAAGGCGTGGAACCCTCGAATAATGCCAGTGAGCGTGCATTGCGCAGCGCCGTGCTCTGGCGCAAGGGATCCTTCGGCACGCACAGCCCGCAGGGCAGCCGGTTCGTGGAGAGGATCCTCACCGCGACCACGAGCTGCCGCCTCCAGGGCAGGAACGTCTTCGCCTACATCACCGAGGCCTGCCAGGCCGCGTCCCTGGGTTGCCCCGCGCCGTCGCTCCTGCCTCAAGCCGCCGCTCCTGTCGTCATGACCATGCCCGAGCGATACGCCGCCTGACCGGACATCGCCCGGGAGGGGCCTGAACGGTTACGTCACGCGTTTTCGTCTTGACAACGCACGGCTTTCATGATCGCATCCAACAGCTTATGAAGCATCATAGAGGTATATCGCCAGTATCCGCGGAAGCGATCATTTACGGCAAGGCGCTACTAACCCATGCTTACGATCCTTTTTATTGCCAATGTAGGCATGCTACTCCTTATGGTAGTGCTGGCCGTCGGCACGAACTTTGGGCTCGGACTTTCATGGAAAAGCGTATCGTTGCTTTTCGAGAAACTCCATCGAGCCCTACCTTACTGGGGGCCGCTCGTCGCCGTTTGCGCCCTTCGCGGGAAGACGTCCCCAACGCTCTCGGCCGTGACTAACCAGCTTTCCCTAGCCGCTCTGTTCACGTTGTTCATGCTATACGCAGGATACCTGACGGTGCATTTGCTTGCTGGAAGCCTATTCGGCGTACAACTAGACTCCTCAGAATCCAGTAGCCAGCGTTGGCTATTGATTATTTGTGCATGCACCCTCGCCCTAGCGATTCTTGGTAACGTTGCTACACTTTTCCTGGCCGCAAAGTTTTTCTTTACTCCAAGCTAGGACAACAGTCCCGATGCCGGCCATTGATTTGCACCGCCAAGCGTATTTCATCGGCGCCCTTACTTGCGGCTTCTTCGCCATTGCACTTCTGTTGCTCGTATCGTTTTTCCCAGGGAGCAATTTGCCTCCAATTTCGTACGGGCCATCAGAAGGTAACAATTACGGCGAAATCGGATTTGCGAATGTCACTCTGTGGGTAGTGACGTGGCTCTATTGGGCGGCACATGCCGTCAATCTTTCCCGCCATCGCCGAGAACCGCAGAGCAATGCAGCGGCCGTGCCTATCGGACGGACCGCTTCTTATGGCGCTGCCACAATAGGCGCAGTGTGTTTTGTCGCAATATTACTCAACAGATCCCTCTACTGGTATGCGGTTCAGCGCCTTAGCCCCTACCCATCGCCCGAGGCCATGGGCACTCTGGGTCTAGAAAATGCGCTGCTCGTGTTTTTCTTTGTCCTCTATCTCATTAACGTCCACAACTACGTAACTTCCTAAGAAAGCGAGCCATGCCCACCGCAGGTTATAATATTGTATTGCTCGCCAACCTAGGCATCATAGCCATTTCGGTGGCAGTGGTATTCTTTGTCTATAGATCGCAGCGGAATTTCGAGAAGAACGTAGAGTACGGATTCGACGCCCTTGCCGAGTTGCGCCAAGCCTCCGCGCATGTTGGTCCCAAGAAATACCCCAAGATTACGGATCCGGTTTCAGCGTACGCGTCAATACACCATCGCGCCCAACTCATTCGAGACAATAAGCTTCACGGTGCTATCGCACAAATCCTCAGAAGCCTCTATGATCGAGACGTCTTTCTTGAAAAGCTCCGCGTCCGGATACAACGCCTTACTGAAGATATTACGGGTAAAGCTGGTGCCACTAAGGGCCTAAAGTTTAGCCTTCGCTATCTCATTGACGCCACCAGAGCCATGGTCCCTGCAAATGCAAAGAGGTCGAGATTCACGGAGACGCCCCGATTACTCGCCAATCCGCTTTCCGATACAGCAG
>JACOVT010000084.1 GCA_016177165.1 Microcaldota archaeon | reverse complement strand
TGCTTATGTTGTTCTTTGCCGCGAACCTGCGGTTACCGTCTGGGATAAAAGCGATTGACCTTAGCATGTGCTCTGACCTTAACTGTTGTTTGTGTTTGTTTAATAATGTTGGAGTTTTTAAACGCATTCATGCGCGAGTTGTCGCAGGTTTACGTTCACACCTTCTTGTGGAGCATTGGCGGGCGCATGATAGGCATATTCGTGCCGTCTTACCTGCTTTCGATCGGGTACCCGCTTACCGAGGTCCTCATCTATAACGTGATCTGGTCGGTCGGCGTTGCGTTGGTTTCGCCGCTGGCTGTCCACGTCCAGCCGAGAATCGGCGTGAAGAAGATGCTTTCTGTCGGGGTGCTGATACAGGCGGCTTTCCTGCTGTTGATTCTTACTGTTGAGGGCAATCGTTGGCCGGTGTTGTTTCTTTCCGCGGTGAATGGGGTTTATGCCGCGGTCTATTTCACGTCCCGGTTTTCGCTGTTTTCTGCAGGTGTGAAGAAGGGCGAGGAGGGAAAGTCGAGCAGCATGCTGTTTAGCATGGTGAGCGCGGCCGAGCTGGTCGCCCCGCTAGTGATGGCTGTTTTAATAAACAAGTTCGGGTTTGGGGCGGTTTCGCTGATCTCGATCGGGTTTATCGTGGCGTCGGTCGTGCCGCTGTTCCTCTCCAAGGATGTTTCGCTGCCCGTTCGGAGGCCGTGGAGGAAGATTTACTCGAGGCCAAACCTCAGGTATTTCATGCTGTATGCTCAGGACGGGTTGTTGAGCTTTACGATTCTTTACTGGCCGCTTTATGCTTTCATTACGAACAGCAACTTCTTGGCGGTGGGTGGCGCTGCATCGCTCATGCAGGTCGGGGTGCTCATCTACACGCTCCTTGTTGGCAGGTTTGTGGACAGGCATTCCAAGATCATGGCAGCCGCGCTCGGGTCGCTTGGCAATGGCGTGCTGTTCGGGCTGCTCGTTTTGATGCCTTCGCGCCCTGAAATCGTATTGGCCGTTTCTGTCTTGATTGGATTCGTGCAGCGCTCGTGGTTGGTCTCGATGTTTGCTATTACAACCGAGCAGGCTCGGAAGCAGGATGTGGCTCGCTGGCAGGCGTTTCGCGAGACTGGCGTCGGGGTGGGCAGGATGCTCGTTACAACGCCGGCGGCGGTTGCGGCGTCGCTGTTGGGCGGATTTGGCATTTCCGCATTGGCGTGCATTGCTTTTGGTCTCGCAGAGCTGGCAAAAGGTAAGAGGTGGTTCGGCAAATGAGAATCACCATAGGAACCAAGAGAATTGGCGTGGAGCTCGCGGACAACTGGGCCAAGAGGTTTCGCGGCCTGATGTTCCGCCGGAAGTGCGCGCCGCTCCTGCTTTCCATGCCGCATGCTTCACGCGCGAACTCGACCATACACTCGTTCTTTGTCTTTTTCCGGTTCGATGCCGTGTTCTTGGATGATAAGAAACGCGTCATAAATGTTGTTGATGGCGTACGGCCGTTCCGTGTTGCAGTAGTTCCAAAGAGGCCTGCCCGTTATGTTTTGGAGCTGCCTGCAGGAATGGCCCGGGGGTTGGGCATCAGGGAAAACATGAAGCTGGCGGGCTTCTAGCGTGTTATTTGGAGCGAGGCGGTCCAGTCTCTCTGGCGCGAGTCGGTGAACTTGACGCTCGACTTGAAGACGCTGAACCCGCGCAGGTCCGCTACCGGTGGCGGGAAGCAGACTTCCAGCCCGGTGGTGCCACTTGAGCTTGTCTGCTTGAGGCAGAGGCTGAGGGATGATTCCCTTGCCGGGTCGCAGTTGACCCCTGCCGCCGAGCACAACGGCCTGAACACCACGTCGTAGTTGGCACGCAGGTAGTCGCCCAGCTGGCGTTTCACCGTGTCTGTGTTTGATGCCGGGTCGTCGAGCTTTTCGAAGTCGAGTCTGGATTTCATTTCCAGCCAGAAGCGTTTTCCTTCGCTGTCGGTGACGTAATGGAGCGTCACTAGGGAGTCTTGGGTGAACTGGTTGGTGTAGGAGAAGAACAGCTGTTTGGTGGAGCTGGAGCCGTACAGGCCGGTGACGTAGAGGAGCAGCGTTGCGGCTGCGCTGGACACTAGCATGAATATGAGGGCGTCGGTGATTGCTGCTTGCGCTTTCATTTGCACACGCTCACTGTCAGCTTGCCCGGGTTGATGCCTGATTGGGTGCGGATTCCCACGAAGTAGGAGAACGAGACAAAGCCGCCGGCGCGGTCAGGCGCGCACTGCTGCTCTGCTTGTGTTGAACAGAGCCGGTTGTAGTTTGTTGACGCTGGGTCCCATGCGTCTAGGGATACGTCTGCGCGTATGCCGTATGATGCTAGTATGAAGGAGAAGTCCCTTATCGACGACGGCGAGCAGTCGGAGAAATACGGCGCTGCGAGGATCGCTCGTGAGGCGTCCATTCCTCCGTTGAGCAGCTGGAGGGTTGTTATCTTCTGGTTGTACATGTTTAACGTCACGAGCATGGCGGAGAAGAAGAGTCCCAGCGCGAGCATTACTGCTATCATTGCCGGCAGGTCGTCTCCTATCGGGCCGATGAATCCTTTTTTCATCATACCAGCTCATTGGAGGTTGCACTCGTTCGGCGCCTGCAATCCCTTGTTTTTGCAGGTGAACCTGTTTCCGGGGGCGTAGTTGCAGGCGAGTATGCAGAGGGTTTTGCCGTTGTCCGTTTTCTTGAACACCAGCGCGGGGTAGTCGCGCGAGTTGAAGAAGACTCCATCTTCCCGGGTTTGGGGGTCGGCGACCTTTAGCGTGATTCCTGCCGGCAGTGTGAGCGCGCTGGCTGCGTTGTACCTGACGTCAGTCTCGTCAGTGTAGGTGCCGAACGCGACGGCAAAGGAGATGGCCGTGTCTCCGGATGGCGTGGTGAACTTGAATACTTTCATTGAGAACGGCCGAGTGGCCTCGCCGCCTTCGAACTTGAGCGTTCCCCAGCCCGGCTGCGGTAGTGATGCCGGCACCGGCATGATTACGCGCATTTCCACTGCGTCGTTTGTTATGACCGAGCTGGCTGTCTGCTGGGCTTCTATCACGAGCGATTCTGCCGCGTCGGATGAGACGCGGTCGTTGAGCAGCTTCATGAACCCGATGACCGTGGTGAACACGGTCAGGAGGAAGATGACCATCACGACTTTGGAGAAGAGCCAGACTGACAGTCCGCGCATTTACCCACCCTCTTTTATCTGGACTGTCGAGGCGTCCTTGCGGGTGACCTGCAGGTTGTAGAGGCGGAGTTTCCAGCCGTAGCACTTGGAAGCTCCGGTGTCGCCTATGTCGTCGAGGTTTCTAAGGTTGTCCACGGAGAAGTCCTGCTGGGTTGGGTCAGGGTTGCCGGCCGCGTCCAGGCCCGTGCCGTCCTTGAAGCTGACGAAGCAGACTCCTATTTGCTCGTATGATATCGAGGTGTCTGCCGGCACGCGTATTGGCTGGACGAATGAGAGCGTCCGCTCTTTTGCCGCTTGCCCGGCTGTTCCGGCGTGGAACGTGGTGGTGATTGCCGCCACGCCGTAGCAGGCGCGCTCGAAGCCGATGCTCTGCTTGCATTCTTCTTCTGTCAGTTTGAGGACTCGTATGTCGCTTATTCCTCCGACGCATGAGGAGCCGCCGGGTGAGAAGTCCATCTGGAGTGGCAGGCTGGCGCCTACAGGGGAGGAGTATACCGACTCGATCGTGTTGGCGAAGTTTACCACGCTGGCGCGCACCTTTTGCTCGAACTGGGTGGCGCAGGTGTTCTGGAATGTGAAGAAACCCACGACCAGCACGAAGGTGAGTACTGTAACTGCTATGAGCATTTCGATTGGGGCTTCTTCCTGCCCTTTTGACTTGCGCACGGTGGGAAAAAGTGGTCTGGGTTTAAATAACAATGAACTGGGCCAGCTGCGCTGCGACGCCCGAGGCGCTTTGGAACATGGGCTTGATCACGGACAGGATGAGCACGGCAGCTATTGCGATGATGACCACCATGTAGATTGGCGTCCAGGTCGACCCGCGGTTAGGCATGCCATTCCCGGAAAACTATCGCTGTCTGCATATATTAGTCTTTCTTTTCCGTCCTGCTAGAGCCCTGCTGGTGTTACTGTGGGCAGACTTTTGAGACGTCTGCTTGGGGGCCTATGCTTATCTGGCACTTGTCGGCCTTGCAGCAGGCGTACACTTTTGCCTTGAACTGGCCTGTCGTGGTGAGCGTGGTTGTTCCCTCAATGCCGCCGGTTACTGCTTTGCCGGCCTTGCAGGGGCCGTCGCTTGTTTTTGCCGGTGAGGCGAGGTCTTTTGGCCCCAGTTCGGAGGAGCAGATGAATGTCACTGGCTTGCCGCCCGTGCTTTGGGTGAACGCGTCCGAAACGTACTGCTCGTTTGGCTGGAATTGGACTTCGCCGGCTGAGGAGTAGACGTTGCCTGGCAGTTGCAAAGCCTGCGATAAGAGTGATGGGACCGTGTTTGAGAACTGCACCCCGGGGATCGAGATGCTGCCGAGTATGCTGAGCAGTATCCCGAGGATCGCCACCGCGACTACTGCGGCGATCATCAGCTTGAAAGTGTCGAACGCTTGTCCGCGCTTTCCGACCATGAGCTAGGTTACTGCATCCTGTTTAAAAAGCTTGCTAGCATGACCCTGCGCCGATGCGTACCGCGCATGAACTTGTATCGCACCTTGCTGATACTTTTATGGTGGCGTCCTTTTTCACTAATATTGCCGAAGCGGACGTCCCGCCTGCTGGTACGCTGGCCTGCATCACATCGGCGAATGGGGGTTCGACGCTTACCGTCACCGGGAACTTGACTATGTTCGAGAGGTCGGCGTACTCGCCTTGGGAGAACTTTATCCTGTCGGCTGCGAAGCACTCTCCCGGGGCGCGCTTTGCCTGGTTTATCAGCCTTGCGGCTGCCTCGAACCCCTGTTCCGGGTAGACTATGTTGCCGGTGGCGCCCATCGCGATTATGAGCAGCACTACTGCTATGACCGCGCCCATGAGTATCTTGAACACCTCGAACGCCTGGCCGCGCATGCCTTTAAACAAAGCCCCACAGAATAAAAGCGTGCCCAAGCATTTCAGGACTCCGTTTGCCTCGGCTGCAAAGATATCGATGAGGATGCCTTTCCTTACGACCAGAATGGTGTCGCTTAACGGGAAGGCGCACGAGCTCTTTATCTTCCCGGAGGAAAGGCGCCTGCTCAGGAACGGTCTCCCTGAAGGAGAAGCCGGGCGCAAGACATTCATAGAGTATTTTTCGTTGCCGCCGTGGAGGAGAACCGCGGCC
>JACOVT010000003.1 GCA_016177165.1 Microcaldota archaeon | reverse complement strand
CTGCACAGCGCCGTCGTCGAATTGGTGGCGCTCGAGGGCGCGCGCATACGCTACACTACCATACAGAACTGGGCCAACAACATCTACAACCTTGTCACAAAGCGGGCGCACGCCTACCGCGACTCAACCGTTGAGTGGGTTGACGGGAATCTCGGCAGCAAACTGACTATGAAATATCCTTCTGTTTTCATGCTCGGCGAGAACGCGAAAGCAGACATATTAAGCGTAGCTTTTGCCGCGAACGGGCAGCATCAGGATGCCGGCGCGAAAGTGGTCCACATGGCAAAGAACACCCAGTCACGGATAATCAGCAAGAGCATCAGCAGCGGTGGAGGAAGGACGAGCTACAGGGGATTAGTGTTCGTAAACAAGGGCTGCACAGGAGTCAAGAGCAACGTGCGGTGCGACGCGCTCATCCTTGACGAGAAGTCGCGCAGCGACACCTACCCGACTATGGAGATAGGTGAGGAGGACACCGCCATCACTCACGAGGCCACTGTTGGGAAGATCAGCGAGGACCAGATATTCTACCTACAATCGCGCGGGCTGAGCGAGAACGAGGCTTACGCGCTCGTCGTGTTGGGCTTCATAGAGCAGTTCACGAAAGAGCTGCCGATGGAATACGCCCTTGAATTAAACAGGCTCATAGAGCACCAGATGGAAGGCAGCGTAGGCTAGCTTCTTGCTTACTGATCAACATGCAAGAACGTGCAACAAAACAGGTAACCCAATCATGGTTTGAAAACCAGCAAGCTGAAGCCTCTAAAGCGTTCGGCGAACTACCCATGGTGCACAAGCCAGGAACCACGTACATAGACATCCCGGAGATTGCTCCCCTAAAAGAGGAACAAGCAAGGCTTGCTAGTACGCAAACTGGGGGAGCGCTAATACTTTCCCTGCGGGGTGCGCTAGAGCGCCACGCTCCACTAGTTGAACAGCACTTGGGCAGGCTCTGCCCGCCCGGCGAGGAAAAACTGCAAGCGCTGACAATATCCCGCGCTAGCGACGGATTCGTAGTAATCGTCCCACCAAGAACCGAAACAAAAGTATCGCTGAAAGTTGATGTCCCAGCTGGCGCTTCATTTCAGCGCAACCTGATAATAGTGCAGCAGCAAGCCCGCGCCGAGTTGGACATGGAGCTCTCATCCGGCAGCGAGCCGGCATTTCTTGGGCAAGTGACCGAGGTTTTCGTCGAGCGCGGGTCTGACCTGACAATAAACGAGGTACAGAACCTCGGGGTAAACACACTGCATCACTTTGTCACGCGTGCACGCGCCGCGCAGGAGTCGCACGTCCATTGGAACTCCTGCACGCTGGGCGGGAAAAAGATCAAAGGAAAGCGCGAGGTGGTTCTGAATGGCCGCGGGGCCGAGACGCGCAACGTGGAGTTGGTGTTCGGTCATGGGAAGCAGGAGATGACGTTCAACTACAACCTCATCCATGAGTCAGGCGACACCCAAAGTTCGCTGCTGGCAAAGAGCGTGCTGCGCGACAACGCGCGCGTGTTCGCTGAAGGATTGGCGCGCATTGAACCACCGGCAGCAAACAGCAACTCGCTCGTAAACGAGCACGCCCTGCTGCTAAATCGCGGCGCGAAGTGCGACGCAATACCTTCCCTAGAGATCGAAAACAACAACGTCCGATGCTCGCACTCCGCCAGCGTGACCAACATCGACCCGGAAAAGCTGTTCTACCTCCAATCACGAGGACTCTCTTTCGAGGAGGCGCGACAAGCGATCGCGCTAGGGTTCTTGGGCGACGCCCTACGCGTGTTCCCGCAACGAATCGCCGAGCGCACCGAGGCGCTGATGCGCCAAAAGTGGGAAGCGATTTAAACAGCCCCTCCCTTGCATGACCTGTGCCGGCAAAGCAGTACGACGTCATCGTGATCGGCGCTGGAATCGCCGGCCTGACTGCAGCAGTTTACACTGCGCGGGCGGGCTTGCGCACGCTTGTTTTCGGCAGGATAGAGCAGTCGATGCTCGCAGAAGGAGAAAAAGTAGGAAACTACGTTGGCTTCACTGACGTTCCGGGCATTGAAATCCTGCGCCGGGGCTTGGAACAGGCGAAACACTATGGCGCCAACCATCTGCTGCAGGAAGTGGTACACGCAAAGCGTGATGAGGTAACAAAAATATTTACAGTCAAGAGCGCTGACACGCGCGAGTATGCTGCTCGCGCCCTGATCATTGCCACCGGCAATCAGTACAAGCCCTCCGGAGCTGAAGGGGAGGAAAAGTATAGAGGAAAAGGAGTCAGCTATTGTGTTGCTTGTGATGGTTTCTTCTATAGAAACAAAAAAGTTGCTGTCATTGGCAACTCAAACCTGGCTGCAGAAGAGGCGCTCGAACTGACGGGCGTGACCAAAGACATCACCCTAGTTTCACAGGCAGGCGCGTTCGCGTTCTCAAAAGAGCTCGAGGCCGAGCTCAAGAAACGCAAGATCCGCAGGGTTGCTGGCGTGGTGAAAGAAATCCGCGGGAACAAGAGGGTTTCTTCTTTGTTACTTGCTGGCGGCAAGGCGATCCCGGCAGACGCCGTTTTCATCGCGCTCGGGAGTGCGGGCGCGAGCGATTTCTCGAACAAGCTCGGGCTGATCATGGACGCTGGCGTGCTGGTTGTAGACAAGGAGATGAAGACGAGCACAGATGGCGTGTACGCTGCCGGCTCGTGCGTGGGCGGCAACGTGCAGGCCGCAAAGTCTGCTGGTGACGGGTGCAACGCGGCCATTTCCGTGATCAAGCTGCTGAAAGGGGTAAAGACTTTCGCTGACCAGACGTGATTCAATTGCCTGCGGGCAGGTTCTTTCCTGTAAGCTGTAAATAACGCCTCTCAAGTCGCCTCAGGGCAGAGTTGAGGCTGTTGAGCTGCCGGGCTGCAATGCTTCCCTTGGAAGCCGGCCCTATGAGTTCCCCGGTTACTTCCATTCTGAAGAACCTGGACTTGAGGTCACCCACCTTGCGCACCCGGTCCAGCACTTCCCGCGGGTCGTCAACGCTTTCAATGTCGCGGACAAACGCGCGGCTTATGCGGCCCATCGTTGGCTCTCCGATGATTCTCATGACAGGCGCGCGTGCGCGCGCGTTATGCCTCCTCACAAAATAACCCTTTCTGGTTTCAAGTTTAAATCCATTTTAGGACCTGAAGCTGGCTTCCACGACCGAAGGCGTCCGTGGTCCCCAGCCCTGCCTTCTTAGGGCTTGTTCGATGCGTTCCTCGACCTGCGAGTGGAACTTTTGGAACTCACCCGCATCCAGGTGGTTGTCGGCATTAATCCTCACCAGCTTGTCGCCGTACATCGCCACATAGCGCGGCAGCACGCCGTCAACTAGTTCATCGTAGAGAGAGTGGGTGCTTTGCAAGTAGTCCAAGGGGACTCCCTTTTCAGACTCGCGGGCGCGGGCGCGCATCCTGTCGAAAGCAACGCTCGGAGAGGTGCGCAGGTAGACGAAAACATCTGGCGTTGGGACGGTCTGGCGCACGCGCTCGAAAGCCTCGCAGTACTCGTCATAGAATGGCGAGCGGATGAAGCCTTGCCTGTACTGGTTCTCGAAGAAGACGAACCGGTTCTCCCAGATCGTCCTCTCAAGCACGGCGATGCCGTCGTGCTTTGCCGCATCAAGCATCTGGTCGCGCCGGGCGTAGAGCATCTCCACCTCAACTGCGAAACATGTCCGCAGGTCCCCGCGCAAGAAGGCCGGGTAGAAAACGTTCGCGGCGAGTTCCTTCACTTTTGGCGACTCGTCATAAACTTTGATCTCGCCCTTGCTGGTAAGAACCGGAAGAAGGCGCGACCCCACGCCCCGCTCGCGTAACGACTTCACGAACTCGCTCTTGCCGGAACCAATGTTGCCTAGAATTGCAACTAGTACTTCGGCCATGCACGGGTTGGGTAGTAAAGGTTTATTATGATTTGCCTCCCAATAATTTTTCATGGTTGACCCGAAGATGATACAGTGGCGGCGGTGGGAAAGGCAGGCTTTTGAAGAGTCCCGACAATCGAGAAAGCCAATACTGTTGTCCATCTCCGCAACGTGGTGCCACTGGTGCCACCAGATGGACAAGGACAACTATGAGGACCCGGAAACCGCCGCGCTCATAAACGAGCGTTACATTCCCGTTCGAGTTGATGCGGACAGGCGGCCCGACGTGAACGAGCGTTATAATCAAGGTGGCTGGCCTTCGACAGTTTTTCTTGACACCCAAGGGGAAGTGATAACTGGGGCCACATACGTGCCTCCGGCCACTTTCAGGAACGCCCTGCGGCAGGTTTCGCAGGAGTTCTCCTCGGGCATCGTGCGGGCCGAACAGATCTCGGGGCCGGAAACAAGGGTTGAGGAAGCAAAGCCCGAAGGCAAGCTCGAGGACGTGGTTGCCCGTGAATTGTCAATCATCTCGCGCTCGTTTGACGACATGTTCGGCGGGTTCGGGAACGCTCCCAAGTTCCCTGCGCCGGACGCGGTCGAGCTGGCGCTGCTTGCGTGGAGAAAGACGGGCAAGACCGAGTACGAACTCGTGGCGCGCAAGACGCTCGACGGCATGATCAACATCTTTGACAAGGAGGATGGCGGCTTCTTCCGCTACGCCACACGGCGCGAGTGGGTAGCTCCTCACTACGAGAAGCTGCTCGAGACCAACGCCCAGCTGCTGCGGCTTTACTCGCTGGCTTTCAGCGTAACCGAAAACAGGGAATATGAGGAAACCGCAAAAGGCACAGCCAGGTTCATCGAGGACTGGCTGTTCGACAAGCAGTTCTGGGCGAGCATGGACGCCGACGAAGAGTACTACCAGTCTGACGACAGGGAACGCATGCCTCCCCCCTCTGTGGACAAGGTTGCGTTCGCCGACCTGAACGGGATCGCCGCATGCTGCTTCCTTGACGCGAGCGTCTGGCTCGGGAACTCGCAGCTCGAGAGGCACGCCTACACTACACTGGACAACTGCCTGCAGTCGCTTGTTTCGAGCGACGGGAAGGTGGCGCACTTCAGCGGCGAGTCGCCGTCCGGGATGCTTGCCGATCAGGCTTGGCTCTCGCTTGCCTGCCTGCGCGCGTTCGAGCAGAACGCGCCCCAGAAGACGCTCTACCTCAACAGCGCTAGGCGCATCATCGGCTGGGCGCTTGCAAACCTTTCTGGTGATAGAGCTTTCTATGGCGACCTCGGACTGGAAATCAGCGGAGAGCGGACGAAACCGATGGACGACAACGCCGCGTTCTGCAACGCCCTCCTCAAATTAGCTCATATCGACGGCCGGGAGGAGCTCGTCGGAAAAGCCGAAAACGCGTTGCGCGAGTTCAGCGGGAGCTTCACTTTGTACGGGCCGCACGCTGCAAGCTACGCGCTGGCCGTGTATCAATTGCGGAACTCGTTTGACGTCACGCTGGTCGACGTCGGCGGGCAGGAGAAATCACTGCTGCGGGAGGCGCTGCGCCTCTTTGAGCCTGCCAAAACCATCGTCCCGTTAAACATGAAGGACGACATGGTGGCTGCGCGCGGTTACCCGCAGAAAGCTGCTTGTTACGTCTGCGGGTCTGGGTTGTGCTTGACCGCAGGGGACGGGCCCGAATTGCAGCAGCACGCTGCCAAGTTGGCAAAGCTTGACCTGCCTTGATGGCCCAAAAGCCAGAAAGGGCAGCAAAAAGGATATTAATAGCCCGATGTTAGGTCAATGGTCATGAAAACAGTACTTGTAGCATTCACTCTCTTTGCCATTGTGTTACTAACCGGTTGCACTACGAACAGTGGCGGTGGTACAAACGGAACTACCGGGGGCCCTTTGCGGATCACCACGACTGCGTTGCCTGAGTGGGAAGCCCCGGGAGCGGCGACGTACAAGATCGATGTCGCGGGTGGCGTGCCGCCTTACAGTTTTGAGCTTTCGGGGGCGCTGCCAGAAGGATTCAACCTGGGACCCGATGGCACGATCGGCGGGCTTGCAAGGCTCAACCCGGGATCCTCCAGGAGCGTCTCGCCACCGTTTACTGTTGTAGTTAGGGATGGCGCAGGCAATGTAACGCAGGCCACGTATACTATAGTAATAGTGGAGAATGCTGGCTTGAGGATACTGATCGGCTTGCCGGTTACCTGTTTCGCTAATGTGCGTTGCGATGAGGCGCTTGCGAGCGCGCAAGGCGGCACCGAACCTTACCACTACCAGTCAGACAGTTTCGCTGAGGGCGCGCCGCCGATGGGGACCATCGTGGACGTGAACGGCCACTTGGTTGGTACCCCATCGCGGGCGGGCGAGTACATGGTAGGCATCTGCGTGGTCGACAGCCTCGCGCACTCGAAGTGCGACCATGCGAGCGTGACTGTTGAGGAGTCGGTAAACATCACTGGTACGTGGAGTGGCCCGTACGGCGAGACTGAAACAAGCGATTACTGCACGATAAGGAATGAGGGAACGCTCACGCTCGTGCTGCGGGCCGACGGAGATTCCTTCAGCGGAAGCTCGGATGACGTTGGAGCCCCGGTGTCTGCCACGCCTACGCAAGAAGGAATAAACTGCGAAAGCACACCTTTCCACCATACTGGAACGGCTGAAGGCACGGTGGTAGGAGATACCATCTCCGGCACAATAATGCTCTATAACTCTGAAACAGTGATAACGCTCCCGTTCACGGCCACGATGACAGAGGACACAATGACAGGCAGCTACGCCGGCACTGTGGAGGCGCCCGACTGGTCCTCGAGGCTGTCAGGCAGCTTCCGTTTGGTAAAAACACGCCCGCGCTAACTTGCACGAGCTCGACTTCGAGGACGCAGAGCTGGAGCAGATGAAGACGAGCGCCGAAGCCTGCCCTGTGCGAGTCATTCGGATCGTCGACGAGAATGGGAACGACTTGGTTATTTGATGCTAGCGAGGCCCTGGACGCCGATTCATTTCGAGCAGAATAAATGTTGCTGTCAAGTTATGCTTGCGTAGAGCTAAGTCTCTAATCTGTAGCTGCACTTGTTTCCTTTCCATATCTCCCAACCCGGGCTTGGAGAGTCTTTCTTTAAGCACCGTAATCTCGTCCGTAAGGACTTTGGGGCGTACGCTCCGCTGCCAAATGGTTTGAAATTCGCGCATTAACGGGTCGGTTGGCGGGAGTGCTTTCACGCCGATTCGTGGGAGATTTATTATCCGCTCCTTGTGCATCTCGGCCAAGGCGTCACCTAAATAGAGTCTGCCTACTAATACATCTTCCATCAGACTCTCAACTCTTGTTATCATTTCGCGCGTCACGTCGCCGTGCCTTAGAATAGCTGCTCTGCGCCAACGCAGCCCGAGCGCGCGGGCGCGGGCGCGTTCTCCTGATTTTCTGTTCGTGAGGAGGCCTCCGGTGAGCAAGTAGGGTCCGCGGCGTTTTGTTGGCGTTGCCATTATTCAGGTTTTGTCACCAATCCTTTTAAACCCCGCGAGAGTGTTACCCGCGTGAGCGAGGGCTGCGCGCGCATTGTTCTTGACAAAAAAGCCGACCTGACGGGTTACACGCTGATCGAGGGATTCCCGGGCATCGGGCTCGTCGGAACGATTGCCGCGGGCTACATTATAGAGAAACGCAAGATGAAGCCCGTCGGTTACATCTACTGCCCCAAGTTCCCGCCAATGGCAATAATACACGGCGGAAAGCCCTACTTTCCGGCGCGCATCTACCAAGACACTAAGGAGAAGTTCGCCGTGCTGATAGCCGAGTTCGTGATACCCGCAGACATTGTTTACGACCTAGCGGGCGCGGTGCTCGATTTTGCCCATTCCAGCAAGCTCAAGAAGATAGTCTCGCTTGCCGGCATGACTGCCGTGCAGGGAGGGGGGAAGGTGTACGGTATCGCGTCCACTGACGAGTGGCGCGAGAAACTCCAGACGAACGGCATTGACATGATCAACGAGGGCATGACTACTGGCGTGAGCGGCGTGCTCATAGCCAAGTGCGCCTCCGAGAACTTCCCGGCTGTCAGCCTGCTTGCCGAAGCGACTCACGATTACCCCGACCCGCGTTCCGCATCATTGCTCTTGGACAAGGCCGCCGACATCATAGGCCTGAAGGTGGACACGCGGGCGCTGATGGAGGAAGCCGACACGATAGAGGCCCGCATGCAGAAACTGCTCGAGCAGATGAAGAAGTCCAAATCCTCCGCGATCGGCGGCGCG
>JACOVT010000080.1 GCA_016177165.1 Microcaldota archaeon | reverse complement strand
GGAATTCTCCAAAGCCACCCTACGTTGCTTAGGGCTCATAGCCGTGAAGCAGCCCGTGCGCCAGTCCGTGGTCGTGAAGATCATCGGCAACAAGGCTTACGACTACATCCGCGAGCTGAAAGAAAAGGGCTTCCTCGACATCCGGAAGGAGGCAAACACCCGCCTCTTGTCAGTCACGCACAAGTTCGAGGACTACTTCGGCAAGCGTGCGGAAGAAATCAGGAAGGGCGCCGTCGGAGTATAGGATGAGTGACTAAGCTATGGAACCTACCGTTGAATTTTTTGTTTCAGACTTGAGAAGGTCTTTCGAATTCTACAGGAAGATGGGATTTGAAACATTTCAGACAACAGAAGCTACCTATGGTTTAGTAAAGTTCGGTCAAACGGTTGTTGGATTATACGCCAGCGGAGACAAGATAACGCAACACTCATGGTTCGGGCGCTTCCCAAAGGGTACGCCGAAATGTTACGGCGTTGAACTTATAGTGGTAGTGCCAGACATTAAAAAGCAGTATGGAGTTATTCTAAACTCGGTCGGAAAGAGCTTTGTAGCACAGGACCTCCAAATGAAAAGATGGGGCGTGAGAGACTTCCGCATGCACGATCCGGATGGATACTACATTCGCTTTACCGAACAATTTGACTTCCTTAAATAATGTGTGAGATTTGAACTCGGAGCGAACTCGTGGTTCGCTAACGTTCAAATCCGTTCTGTGGTGCAGGGAGAGAGATTTGAACTCGGAGCGAACTCGTGGTTCGCTAACGTTCAAATCATTGGTGGGCCGAATGAGATTTGAACTCACGACCTCCCGATATCTACAAAAGGGGGTTCCAGAAGGGGGCTTGCCCCCTTTGTATCAGTCGGGCGCTCCAACCAGGCTAAGCTATCGGCCCCTTGCAATGCTGTTCTGCGTTTGAGAAATAAAAACAAGAGGGAGGGGCTAGGCGCCCCTCGTTTTGGTTTATGCCTTGAAGAAGGCGATCAGGTTCAGGATGGCGACCGGTATCAGGAAGAACGGCGCTATCAGCAACCCCAGCAGCGACAGGTGCATTGCTCCTTGTATTATTGCGAGTATTCCTGCCGCGAGCGTTAGCGACGGGGCTCCTGTCTTTTCCCTTATGGGTGCCAGCACCAGCGAGACACCAATCAGGATGAAGAACACGCCAGCTATTATCCATCCGTTGAGGCCGGCTATCGTCAGTCCTGCGGTCACTCCCGCCAACAGCAGCACCATGGAAACCAGGTATAGTATCCCGGTCACCAAGCCGAATATGCCTGCGATCAGCGGCATCGGGTGGCCTGAAATGCTCTTGAGACCCCATCCGCCGAACCCGACAAACAGCAGGCCGATGCCCATCAGCGTCCAGTTTACCAGTATCAGGTAAAGCAGGGTTCCTGAGGGTGCTTTCAGCTGTTCCAGCGAGATGTCGCCTAGGCTTGATGCAAACGCCAAGGTACCGATTATGCTTATTATAGGCGCCACGAGCAGGAGTATCCAGCCCACACCGCCTAACTTGGTCATCATGTTGCCCATGTGATTATCACCTCTAACTCTTCACATGTCAAGGGTGTTTATAAGGTATTCTATCGGATTGAGTCTGGGTTTGAAGGAACAAGAAATGGCAGCGGCAGCTTCGAGCCCGACAGCGCTTTGAAACGCCGTGCACGCGATAACACTATCTTTTCTTCCCTAATGGCACAGCAACGCTGGTTTTGGTACGGTCATTGCTTGTGCCATGGCGTCACGAGAGCCAGAAGACGATCAGGTTTATTATCGACGCCGGAATTAGGAATGCCGACACTGATGCCGTCCCTATAAACGAGATGTAGAGCACCCCAATTATCATCGTGGCCACGCCACCGGCTCCTGCAATAGTAGGAAAGCGGAACTTTAGGCAGCTTTGGAGCACCCCCAGGCCGACCGATAGGAAAAAGGCGCTCGTTAGCGCAATCGTTATTATGGTCAGGCTCATCCCCGCCGTGATTCCAGACAGCGAATAAAAACTCATCTCATACAAGCCCCTGACAACTCCGCCAAGCTGCAGCGAGTAGACTATAATAGACCAGATTCCGGCGACGAACCCGAAGTAGCCCCCGATAGTCACAAGTGGGTGCTCCACCTGCCTTCCCAATGCCCAAGCACCCAAGCCGACCACCAGTATCCCGATCCCGAGCAGGTAGGAATCTACTATGGTCAAAATGTTATTGTTCACAAACTGGTTGACGAGAATAAGTATGCCTGCCACGAGCAGGATTATCCAGCCCACGCCACCTAGCTTGGTAAGCATTGACACGGTTCGATCAAGCTTAGCGTATTTATAAACCTTGCCTTGCACAAATGTGGCGGCAGCAGGCCAGGGCTATCGGTCGCCGCAAGGCGGCTGAGGAAGTTCCCCACACCCGTCCCGTCAAAGGGGCGCCTAACAACACCCGAGAGGGTCAGTGCAGGAACAGAAACGACACCCTTCCCGCGCGTCAAGAATGAACCTTTGCGCGACTTGCGCGGAAGGAGGGATGAAACGGCCCGCACAGGTGCAAGGCCCAAGAGCCGCTTAGTCGAATGCCCGGGCTCACAGCGGCCACTGCTTCGCAGTGGCGCACGCCTGTTTGAGCCCAATACAGAATGGGGACTATGGCCTGCAGCCAACCGCACATTTTGGTCATTATTTTCTGTAATAGGCAACCCCGGCAACAAACAACGCAATACCAATACCTATCAGTGATATCATTCCAAATAGCAAGCCGAAGGCATGCCCAAACCCGCAAGTGGTGCCACTGCTACTGCCGCATCCGCTGGATCGTAATATCGCAGGTAGCAGCGCACCGACAACCAGCACCACAACCCCGCCAACGCCCATCAGGGACCCCAAAAGGTTTACCGACTGCTTGGCGGCAGGTTTTGGGCTGCTTTCCATGCCACTGGCCCTTGCCAGCACGACAATGTTGAGCAGCGCGGCAGGAACAAAGATGAGTAAAGCAAAAAATGCTCCCAAGACCGACAGCAACAGCGCACCCTCAATGATGCTGAACACGCCAGCTGCAGTTGTAATGGAATGTCCGGTTGTCTTGTCACGCACCAGCGCAATGCCCAGCATCAGGAAAAATGTTCCACTCAGCGCAGGAATACTTACAAGTTCCAACAAAGTGCCCATCCCGTAAAACGACGATGACACAAGCTGGAGGGCGACTATAACAAAATCAAAAGCCGCTCCAACAACACCCACGCCAGCGGCCGCCATGTAAAACCGTCCTCCCGTCATGCGGCCCATTCCAGCGCATCCCAACGAGGCCAGAAGCAGGCCGGCCCCTGCAGTGACGAGAATGGCAAGGTGGGAAACAGTATACGCGGAAGCCCCAAACAATACAATAGGGATCATGCCAAGGAACCCGGCTGTCAAAACCAGAATAGCAACCAGCCAGACAACCCAGCCAACAACGCCAATCTTGACAAGAATACCCACTATATACCACCACCCACTTCTTTCAGCGCTTCACCAAGCGCGCTACAAGCGAGGTCTATCTGCGCGCGCGTTGCGTTGAGGGGCGGCAGGAACCTGACGACATTTTCGCCAGCGCCGAGCGACAGGACTCCCCTGCGGAACAGCTCGTACAGCACGCGGTACCTCGTCTTCCCGTCCTTGTTGCCCGCCCGGTCAACGATCTCCAGCCCGAGCATGAACCCAAGCCCGCGCACCTCCCCGACAAACGAAAACTCTTCCTCAAACTCTTTCAGGCGACGCAGGAAATACTCCCCCTCTTTCTTTACGTGTTTTCCGAGCTTGCGAGCCTCCCCAAGGGCAGCTATGCCCGCGGCGCACGCCAGCAGGTTTCCGCCAAAAGTGTTGGCGTGCGCGCCGCTCTCCCAGTCCATCACCTTGCGCGAAGCGAGCGTCGCTCCCAACGGTATGCCCCCGCCGATCGCCTTGGCCATGCACACAACGTCCGGCGTGATGCCGAACCTGTCCGATGCAAGGAACTCGCCGCTCCTGTAAAAGCCCGTTTGTACTTCGTCCGCAACGAGAATTGTTCCGTGCTGCAATGTTACCTTCCTCACGCCGCGCACAAACTCCTTTGGCGGCACGATCACGCCGGCCTCCATGGCGCAAGGCTCCAAGAAAACGGCAGCCACAGTCAGCCGGTTATTGGCCAGCAGCGAGTCCAGCCTCGACAGGCAGTCGTCAACGCACTCCTTGGCAGTGCCGTTAAACCCGTAAGGATAAGCATACGGGGTGTGAAACACCGGGAACAGGTTGCCGAAACCGTGCCTTGCTGCTGGTCGCGAGTCGGTGAGGCTCAGCGCGCCGAGCGTCCTGCCATGAAAGCACGGGTGGAACGCCACGAACTTCTCCTTGCCCGAATGGTGGCGTGCCAGCTTCAAGGCGCACTCCACCGACTCAGCGCCAGAGTTGCTGAAAAAGACAGAGTCAAAAGGCTTCCCGGCCTCCTCGCAAAGCATTTCCGCGAGCGCCACTGGCGGCTCAGCGTAAAAGTCGGCAATCGCGGCGTGCCATGCCTTGTCAAGCTGCTTCTGCACCGCGCGTTGCACAACCGGGTGGCGATGCCCCAAAG
>JACOVT010000078.1 GCA_016177165.1 Microcaldota archaeon | reverse complement strand
GCATATTAGAATAATAGGCATATCCGCATACGTAATTGAAGTGAAAGCATTATACTTGTCAAGGCTTTTCCAAAAGTTTGGATTATAGACTAAACTGCTTGGGCCCGACCGGCCATAACGGACCCCAATCCCCCATCCGCGCTCCACGGTTGTTTTTGGGTACGCGGCTGGAGAGTGAAGCACCATTGCCTTTACGTCCTTTGAGGTTAGTCTGATGTAGAGACCTGGACAAAGGCTTAAGCTCACAACCCCCATTCGAGTTCGGTCAGTGCTCTTTTGTTGACGCACGAAGTTAAAAATGTCCTTCGTATCCTTGACTAGGTCGTCCATTATTATCTGGGAGAAGTTGCCCCAGCTATCTCCATGGCCGCGGAAGTCAAAGCGGTAGACTTGGAAGCCGTGCTCGCAAAGTAGTCGCGCTAGTCTTGTGTACTTGAAGTGAACTTCGGCCTTGTTCCCAGTAAGGCCATGAAAGATTATCACCGTCGGATAGGGCGGCCTGCCTTTTGGGACGTGCCTCATCCCAATAAGGCGCTGGCCCTTATTGTTGTCAAAATATACTGGTTCTTCATTCATGCCATCACGGCAGTATGAACTTGATGCGGATGTAGTCGACGCTTTCCTTCTTCTCGTCGACAGCGGCAAAGTAGAGGCTCTTCTTGACGTTCTGCGAGAGCCTCACTCGCAACGCCATGTCCTGCACGGAAACCTTTAGGTTGGGCCTGATGACTTTCACTAGGAACTTGCCATGCGCGGCCGGGTCCTGCGGCACGGCTCCCTTCGGGTAGACGTTGAAGTCGCACCCGAACTTGAACCCCGACTTCGGCAAGTAGCCCTTGCCACGCAAGTCCCGGTATGCCATCCAGCGGCGGGAGAGCTCGCGGTCGGTCTTCTTAAGCACAGCAAACAGCGCGGCGAACGAGAGCTTGTGATTGTTTTTTGTCACTACCAATTCCTTTTTTAAGACGAGGTAGAGCGCCTCTAGGGGCGAAACCACGTCCGTCTTTCTGCCGCCAAGCCCGCGCTTTCTAAGGGCCTCGTACTCGCGCTCATCCTCAACGACGACCCGGGAACCAATCAGTTTGGCGTGTAACATGAATACTCACGTCTAGGCTTGGAATAAAACTGGTAAAAAGGGGTTAAAAAAATAGAGCCCAAATCGCGTCTGTCCTACAGTTTGCTCGACAGGTTCCAGACAGCCTTTAGGGCTACGATTATCGCGGCCGGGGCGACGAATACTGCAATGTTGCTTAGCACCGTGTAGATGAAGACTCCGACACCCGGGATAGTTCCGATGTTTCTTCCAAGTGCCAAGCCTCCACCTGCTCCAGCCATCAACGCAACAGCGGCAAGCAAGAACTGTGAGGTGTCTTTTTCACCCACGTTCAGGAAACCTACTACCGCGCCGAAAAGCACCAGCAGTGCTGCAACTACGTCCGGTGGCAAAACTTCCGTGCCCAAAAAGACCGAGGTTGCGCCGGCGATAATGGCTACGATTACGCCCAGGATGAAAGCTAGGCTTCCGACCCTGCGCTCAATCGCCTTTTCTGCCATATATCTACCTCCTTGCTCTCTCGACCTTTTCAGCCTTTTTAAAGGTAACGTTTCCCCCTCGGCGCGCCGCATAGAGCAGTAAGCGCAAAAGTTTAAAGACACCAGGCCCGCAAAACGTTACAGCGACCTCTGATGCGTCGGTAGTCTAGTCTGGTAGGACGTCGGCTTGCCAAGCGCTTTTCTTTCCTGCGGGCCTCTGTGAAAAGAAACCCGCGCTACATGCGGCGAACAAAGTTCGCCGATGTCTCGGAGAAGCAACAGCTTCTCCGTAGAAAGAAATGCCTGCAACAAGTCGGCAGCCCGGGTTCAAATCCCGGCCGACGCATTCACTGAATGGCCGTAGTTTGCGTGCGCGCAAACTCCCGGCCGACGCACCCCATAAATGGCCAACGCATGACACGCATGCGCACTATTCTTATTCCGGACGTGCCTAGCTTTTAACCTCTACCAGATGGAAACTGTTCGTGATTCACCGCCAATCAGACTGAAGCTGCACAGAACGCTCTTTACAGCTAGCCGGCGGGCTGGTTTTTTAACCATCAAGGAGATAGGAGAGCTGATAGCATGATTGACATACGCCTTTTGCGCGAGCATCCTGAAGTGATGCGCGACAACCTACGCAAGCGGGACTCGGACTGGCCCCTCGACCGCGTGCTCGCTGCCGACAAGGAATGGCGCGAAGTGCTGCGTAAGGTGGAGGACCTGAAAGCCGAACGCAACCGCGCCACAATGGAAATGGCCAAGCTCGACGCGAAAGAGCGCGAGCCAAGGCGGGCTAAGCTCAAGAAGCTGAACGATGAGATCACCCACGCGGAGCAGAAGCAGGAAGCGCTAGCCAAAGAAGTGAGGGACGCCCTGCTCGTCTCACCCAACATACTCCACGAGCGCGTGCCGAAAGGAAAAGACGACAGCGAGAACGTGCCATTGCGAAAAGAAGGCAAGCTGCCCAAGTTCGGTTTCACTCCAAAAGACCACATCGGCATAGGACTCTCGCTCGGCCTGTTTGATTTTGACAAGGCCGCCGAGGCATCGGGGGCGCGGTTCTACTACCTAAAGAACGAGGCCGTATTCCTCGAGCTGGCGCTCATGCGGTACGCGCTCGACACCACCACTAAGAAGGGGTTCACTCCGCTCATTACACCCAACCTGCTGAGGTACTGGGTGCTCGAGGGAGCGGGTTATTTCCCGAAGTTCCGCGAGGACACGTACAAGATCGACGGCGAGGACCTCTACCTCGTTGGCACGAGCGAGCAGGCCATAACGGCAATACACGCTAACGAGACGCTGCGCGAGGAAGACCTTCCGTTGCGTTACACGGCGTTTTCTCCGTGTTACCGCACCGAGGTCGGGGCGCACGGGCGTGACACCAAGGGAGTGATCCGCGTGCACCAGTTCGACAAGGTGGAGCAGTTCGTGTTCTGCCACCCGAACGATGCATGGAAAGAGTTCGACAGGTTGCAGCGCAATCATGAGGAAATCCTTGAGGGCTTGGGCATACCTTACCAAGTGGTAGAGATTTGCACAGGCGACATTGGAATAGTCGCGGCGCGGAAGCTCGACACTGAAGGCTGGTTTCCGGCCCAGCAGAAATACAGGGAACTTTCGTCCTGTTCTAATTGTACGGATTATCAGGCGCGCCGCCTGAACGTGCGCCTCGCCGGTGGCGGGTTCGTGCACACGCTCAATTGCACCGCGCTCCCGTCGCCGAGGACGCTGGCGTGCGTGCTCGAGAACTACCAGAAGGAAGACGGAACCGTCAGCGTGCCGAAGGTGCTGCAGCCCTACATGAACGGGATAAAGGAAATCGCGCTGAAGAAGACAAAGCGTTAGCGAACTTTCGCGAACACGGGCTGGTCCGGGTAGACGTGAATGCCATCGGACTCGATCCTTACCGGATGCAGCTTCTGGGAATGGGAAGTGCGGCGCATCTTGCGCACGCTTATGGCGCGGAAGAATTGGTTCTCCTGCGGAATGTAATAAAGCACAACCACACCATCGGCAAGGTATTCCTCGACGCCGTACGTCGAAATATGGTGGGTCCCCTCCTCTGATTCAGTCACGACGAGAGACGTGCAGCCCAGCTGTTTCAGGGCGCGAAACACAGAAAGCATGTTCTGGCGGACCTGCATCTTGTCATGGGAGTAAAACCCTAACACGCTGGACGAGTCCAGTACAACCCGCTTGACCTTCAGCGAGCGGACCACGTCTTCTATCTGCGTCAGCATCGACTCCACGCTGTGGAACTGGGGCTTGAGTATCGCCAGCTTCTCGCTCTTGATGTACTTGTCAACGTCCCAGCCGAAGTTCTCCCAGTCGAGCAGCACTTCGTCGCGTTCCTGCTCCAGCTGGATCACCAGCGCGTTCTCTCCATTCTTGGCGCCGTTGATCGCAAACTGGCTGCAAAAGGTGGACTTGCCGGTACCGGACGTGCCGGAAACCAGAATGGACGACCTTCTTGGCAGGCCACCCTCAACGAGCTTGTCAAAGCCCGGTACGCCGGACTTGATGCGGTCAACCATCGGAATGGTAACGCTAATCGGTTTAAATAACCAGCGCGACAAAACAACAATCGCGCTTGTTGAAGGGCCCTTAGCTCAGAACCTTTTTCACGGTGAAGGCACGATCATTGAAGAAGCAAAAGCTTCACTAAAAAT
Source organism: Microcaldota archaeon (assembly GCA_016177165.1). Classification (GTDB taxonomy): domain Archaea; phylum B1Sed10-29; class B1Sed10-29; order B1Sed10-29; family JACOVT01; genus JACOVT01. The sequence goes on along the minus strand of JACOVT010000078.1, from coordinate 356 downwards.
GGTGGGCAGCCTGGTAGAGCATCCGGCTCTTAACCGGAACGTCACGCGTTCGAATCGCGTAGGGCCCGCTGAGCTTTTTCCCCTGTTAAGGTCTGATCTGCAACGAAGCGCGGCTTCGTTGAGATCTCAGCGAACCATGGTTCGCTGCAGATCGTTGTCAGACCTATGCGGAGAAAAACCTCGGAAAAACTGGCAAGAAAGACATAAGTAATTGGGTAAGTAAACAGTAAGGGAAGGGATCAGGATTACCCAAAGACTGAGGGAAACCGTAGGTTTCCCACGGTCTGGAGGGGCTGTAGCTCAGCGGGAGAGCACCCGGCTGAAGACCGGGGTGTCGTGGGTTCAATTCCCACCAG
>JACOVT010000079.1 GCA_016177165.1 Microcaldota archaeon | reverse complement strand
GTCCAAACTATAAGCGACCTGGATCGCCTCGCGGATTTCCGTTCCTTTGCGCACGATGAAATCGACTTCGATGCCAGCTTTGTTTCTCCAGTAGTTGATCTCCTCGTTCAGAGCCTTGCGCCGTTTCAGCTCCAGCAGAACCGCATTTTCAAACAGCCTTCCCGCGTCCGCCTTGCCGGTCAGCGCGTGCATGAATCCAGTGTCTCCCGCGTATGCCTTCCTCGGGTATTGAGACCTGTCCTTTATTGTATAGGAGAACACGGGAACGAAGAAGAACAGGTAGCCATCCTGGGAATGCTTTTCCAGGTCGAGCAGGCTCTGCTTGCCGATCTTGTGCCCGAGGCTCTTGAAGAAGTTGAGACACTTCGATGCTGCGAAATGGGAAGTTTATATGATGTACTTTCCGCCGAGCTCCACGGTCGATACGCTCTCCCCAGAGAGTTCCGCGACATCCAGCCCGATGATGTCTCTGAAGTACGTATTTATCAGTTGCACCTTGTCTGTCTTGTTCTTGGTAAGAGAAACTTCCGGAAACCCTCCGTAAAGAAGATACTCCTGCAAGGCTTTCTCTATCCTTCCCATCCCAGCAGTGGTGCGCTCAACGCTTATTTTTTCAAATTCCAGTAATTCCGCGAATGAAAGCGGGTACATCTCGTATGCGAGCATCCTTCCTCTCAAAGGCTTCGAGGGGACGGCAAGCCTTTTCCTTGATGAGCTTGCAATGAGGCGGAGTCTTCCTTTCAGCAGCTCGTGGTTTCTCGCAAGCCAGCCTTCCCAGTCTTTTACGCTTGTAATCTCGTCCAACAGAAGATAGCCCGAATCCCCGAACCATTTAAGCAGGTCATCTAGGATTGCAGTATTGTCCCTGATTCTCGAGTCCTCGAGGTTTACATATGCTGCTCTTTTGCCTTCCTTCAGGAGCTTCTGAAACAGAAGCATGGCCACGCTCGATTTACCGCACCTTCGTATGCCTGTGATGGCGATTATCTTGAGCTTTGAATTCCGTTCCAGTTCGTTTAAATCCAATTTCCTTGGCTTCAGGACCTTCTTCTGCGCATACGCGTTCCATTCCTCGAATACAGCCTCCATAGTGTTGTTTTTGTACAGAACAATATATAAAGGTTTCTGTTTTCTCTCAGAACGACTTTTATGGGTGTTTGCCGGTTGTTTTGACTTCGGGCTTGTATTTAAACCAGCCGCCAGCCAAACCAGCCGCTAGCGTACAAAGTACGGTATCACGTTGATGATTATGAACACCAGTATAAGGTAGGTCATTCCCATCGTTGCCTTAAGCGCCAGCTTGCGGGGCGCGCCGTAAAACTCCAGCAGGTCACGGAAAATGCGCGCTCCGTCGAAGATGGCGAAAGGCATAAAGTTGATCACGCCGATGAGGAAGTTGAGAATGACGATCCACGACAGCGCCTCTATAAAGAGACTGCCTGTCCAGTAGCCCAGCGGCAGGGGCCCTTTCATCTCGGCAACGTAGCCCGATATGCCCACAAACCCTTTTTCATCCCGGGACATGGCAACGGGCCCCTTGCTGGTGTCAATAATTGCCAAACCACCCGGCACCCGATTGGCCGGCTGCAACAGCTCTGCGGGGTTGTATATAATCGTTCCCGGGCTCATGCCTGCGAGCGCCGCAGGGGAACCATTCATCACGCCACTTACGTTTATGCTGGCAAAGTTGTTGATGAGCTCATTCTGCAATGCCGGATACAAAGTTAACATTGCGATCGTTAGCACCCCGAGGAAAGCAAAGCCGGTGATTATGTTGGCCATCGAGCCGGCCGTCAGCACACGCATGCGTTTGAGGCGCTTTGCTTTCGCGAGCTGCTTCTCATCAGTCTCGCAGAACGCGCCTATTGGGAAAATTCCGAGCGTGAGTATGCCGAGCGAAGAGACGTTTATCTTTTCCACGCGCGAAAGTATGCCGTGCGAGAGCTCATGAACGATGATAAGCACGACCAGCCCCACAAGGGCGCTGAGCGGGACCGTGATCGGCGCGCCCGGTATCTCGACCCCTGGGATTATGGGCTGTATTCCCGGGACGGGCGCGCCACCCGTAAAGTAGTCAAGAATTATCTTCAACGTGTGCTGCGCAAGAGCGGCAACGGCAAAGCCACCCATTCCAAAGAAAACGAGCGAGAACACCAAGAAGAGCGGGACCTGCTTTCCGACGAGCGCGTCCGGGAAGGTGGCGATAACGGCAGAAACAAGGAACACCGCGTAAAGCGCGACTGTCCACAACGGGTTGTGGTTGCGGGTCTTCTGAACATAGTACGCACCGAACACCCCAAAGGCGAAGACCGCGCCGGCGTCACCTATCGCGCGCCACGCGCGGGCATTCCTTGAGGCCAGCGAGTCCAACAGTTTCAGGCCGCGCATGGTGCGCCACATGACTCCCGGACCGTATGTCTTCACACCCAGCGCGTAACGGAAGATGTAAGCAGGAACTATCGCAAGCGCTATTACAGCCAATATCCATTCGTATCCCATTCAATGCGTCCCCTGCTTCCTAAGCACCACACGCTATTCCCTACTTCCTAAGCACCACAACGTCGCCCAATGTCAGAGGTTCTGTCTTCTTTCCGGGCTTCTGTGGAAGAAGGGGTTTTTCACCCTTTCCTTTAAATAAGGTTATCCCCAGAACCTTTTCCAGCTTGCGGGCGGCCTTCTCTGTAGGCTCGGCGCGCCCGCCCTCTATCTTCTTCAGGAAAGTCGCCGGTTCTGCTATCTTCTGGGCCAGCTGTTCCTGTGACAAACCGGCCGACTCGCGCGCTGCGCGCACTATCTCCCCGGCGTTCTCGACCAGCGCTGGAACCTCCCCAAGCTGCCCCGGTTGCGGGGCGGGCTGCGGCGCCCGCTGCACTGCAGCAGAAACAACAGCAAGCACGCTGCTCCCCTGCGGCTTGCATTTCGCGCAGGCCTGCATGCGAGCGCCTTCAATGCCGACCACGTAAAGCTCTTCTGCACTCGTACCGCAGATCTCGCACGCCGGCATCAGATCAGCTATTCTATTGGAATCTGCGAGCGCGGCGGTTTTGAAGAACGTTCCTTTCCCAGGTTGACCTCCAGCACGCCGTTGTTGTATTTCGCCTTGGAAACGTCAGGCTTGACGGCAGCCGGCAGCTCAAGCCGCTTGCTGAACTTGTTTGGCACGCGTATCGAGAGCGAGCTATTGTCTTTCGACAGGCTGAGCGAGATCTCCTTCTTGTCGACGCCCGGCAGCTCTGCTATCACTGTTATCTCCTTTTCCTTCTCGATCACGTCAACCAGCGGTTCCCGCTCGGTCGATATCTGCTTCTCCTCCGGCTTGACGTTGCCGAACTGCTCAAAAACCGGCTTGCCATCAGGCCCGACACGCATGGAGAAGCCATACACCATTGGCTTGCCAGCCATCTTCTTTAACTCCTCTTCGTCGAGGATCGGCCCGCTGAACGCGTTCTTCATCATCTCGTTCATCATTTCCTGAATGCGCGAGAAGTCTCCGAAAAAATCGTCGAACGGGTCCCTCGCCCCCTGGTTAAACGGGTCTTCCCGCCTGCGCTTCTTTCCGCCGAAAAATGGCATATATAACACTAATGCGCCCGGAGCTTAAAAAGTTTTCTAAACCCGCAGGGCGTGCCTCGTGATCTCCAAGTTGCACGACTTGTGCGCGCGGCACCACCCCTCGCATTTTCGCGCCCATTCATTTTCAGCGTAGGCGAAGCCGCACTCCTCGCAAGAGAAGACGGTGCTACCTGACTTGCTTGATTGACTTACCATTGCTAATCACCTTTTGGAATTCTTCCACGGCCCGCAACTGCTTGGCGTTTGGGTGCGCACCAGGCCGTTTTCTCTTGATCAGCTCAAACGCCCGTTCCGAGGTTTTTCCTTCCAGCACTAGGTAGGCGGCCACTAGCGCCGGCGCCCTGCCGTGCCCGTGCTGACAGTGAACATAGGTCTTGACGCCGTTGGCGGCGAGTTGCTGTATGAATCGCGCCCCGACCAGCAGCTGCTTGAACGAGGGCGCCGCGTGGTCCCTAGTGGGCAGCCACAAGTAATACTGGACGCCGAAGGGCTGGTCGATTCTTGTTTCCTCCAAACTGACATCGGCGCTGATTCCCTTGCTCAGCAGTTGCCTGTTGAAGTGGCCCTGACAGCACTGGTTTGTACCAATGTAAACGTGCTCGCTTATTTTGGAGTACTCGAACGCCGGCTTGGGGTGGTGGTCTTGCATCTATCTTCTCCTAAGCAGTTTCTTCCTTAAAAGTATGAGGCCAGCCAGCATGAAGATCGCAAACGACGCGAGCTGCGGCAGCTCGCGCTTCCACGCTGGATCGGGCGCGCCGCCGTCGGCGGTGCCAGCGCCTGAAGGAACAGAGTTATTGGTTGCTGATTGTTTTCCGAAAACAGAGCCATCTACCAGGGCGCGGAACTCGGCAAGCCATGGGACAAAGTCACGGTCTGTGACAGTCACGTTGCACTGGGTAACCGTAAAAGCCCCCTTGCCGATGCGGTCGCCGACGCGGGTCTCGAAAGGCTTGTGGCAGTTTTCATAATCTTCCTTTTGCACGCGGTGGAAAAAGTTGCGCGAGTCGAAGAAGTAATGCGACGCGACGCCCATGTCGTAGTAG
>JACOVT010000077.1 GCA_016177165.1 Microcaldota archaeon | reverse complement strand
GAAAAAGCTTAACCAAAAACGCGGTAATGGCTGGACTTTTTGCATTTGCTATGCAGCAGCCCATTGCTGGCGCTATTAGTGTTGTTCCTATTTTATTGGGTGAGTTATGGTGAAATGTACAGGATGTTGTCGCCGCGGACGATAACATTTCCGATTTTGGACTTGACTTTCTCGTCCTCGAGTTCTTCGGCCTCTTCTAGCACGATATTCATGTGCTGGTCGAATACTTTCAGGTTGCCCCGCAGTTGCTTGTTGCCCTTGAGTCTCACGAGCACGGGCTTTCCGATTGCACTGTTGAGGAAGTCAAATGGTCTGGCCAGGGTCATTGTGTCACCTCTTTTTCAAAAAACCAAACAGCTTGCTGAAAAACGAAGGCCGGGGCTGGACGGGTATGTATGTTTCCCCGCATATGCGAGCTGCGAGCCCTGCGATGGCCTGTGCCGATGGTGTGGTGGGGTTGGAGAGCAGGATTGGCTTGCCTTGCAGGGCTGCTGCCCTTAGGTTCTCGTCGTATGGTATTTTGGATAGCACGGGAGCTTCCAGAAGTGAGGAGACCTCCTTGTCGGTCAGCTCGCCTTGGGTGCCTTTTGCCATGTTTACGCATAGGCCAATTAGTTCGGATCCCATGCGGTCTGCTGCTATTTTTGTCTTGTAGGCGTCGCTCGCGCTCATCGGCTCTGGCGTCAGGATGAGCAGGGTCTGCTTGCAGGCGGCGAAGCAGGCTATGGTGTCTTTCCCTATCCCTGCAGGGCAGTCAAGGAGGATGTACTCGGCCATGGATGAGAGTTGTAATATTGTGCGTGCGATCTTTTCCGGATCGGCGCGTTTCTTTCCTGGTGAGACGCCTGCGGGCACGAAGCGAGCGTTTTGCGCGACTTCATAAACTGCGTCTTGTATCTCCGCCTCGCCTGTAAGCACGTCCTGCAGCGTGATGGGGCGGCCTTCCATTCCCAGAACGAGCTCGAGGTTGGCCATGTCCAAGTCGGCGTCTACCATTATTACCTTCTTTCCGGCAAGCCCTAGCGCTATCCCGAGGTTTGCCGTGACTGTTGTCTTTCCCACCCCGCCCTTTCCAGAGGCTATTGCTATTGTTGTTGACATGTGTTCACTTCATGATACTGCCAATGCGGTTTCCCTTGGCGCGTTCTGGCCGTTCAGGCCCGCACGCAATTGTTCCACTATCTTTTCCGTCTCTGTTGGGGAAAGGCTGGCCGAGCTCTTGAGCACGTAGATCATGTCGCCGTGCGGGTATACTATGTTGTAGTCATCGCCGTCTTTTACCAGGAGCATCTCTGCCTTTGGGAACTCGGAGCGCGTGTACTCGTACAGCGAGGATGTTTTTACCGCCCTTTCAAAGGCCTTGTCGGTGTTGCTCATCAGGACAGAGCCGTCCTTGCGTGAGACTACTATGGAGTCAACTGAATAATTGTGGGCTATTGCCCGGGCCCAGTCGGAGTGGGTCGGTTTTACGAGCACCTGGGAAGCTAGCAGCTCCTTGATGAAGTTTATTCTTTCTCGTTCTTTCTCTTCATCGGGTTTCTTACCGACAACTTTCTTTAGCAAGTTTAATAGTTTCACCACAAAAAACCCCAGTGGCAACAAGAATGTTAGGGCGGCTGGGTTTAAATTACCCGCTATTGGCGGGTTTCGCTTTTTGCGCGCCTCATCAGGCTGAACTTGGTGTACGGCACCTCTTTTGTCTCGGACAGGCCCAGTTTTCTCATCAGGTCGGCCTTTTCCGGCTCGCGGTCCGCCCGTGGTATTAGCGAGTCCGCAAACTCCTCGGAGAACCTTGCGGGAATGTTCAGCTTTTCGGTTGGAGTAGATTGGTTCGCCCATTCCTCCTTGAGCGTCCTGACGAGCTTCACTTCCTGCGCAGACAGCGAGAAGATGTCCACTATTCCAGATGGCGACCTTAGCGCGTTGAGGAACCGCTTGAGAGCCTCGCCGCCGGTGTATTTCCTGTTGTACTTGAAGTACTCGTAGCTTGAGAGCACCAGGCTTCCGGAATCGAACACGACGAGCCCTTCCTCCAGCCCGGCCTTGCCCAGCAGGGTCACGCACGCGTACCCGTTGAACCTGCTCTTGCCTATGCTCGACAATGACTCTCGCAGGTCCAGTTCGCGGAGCGACTTGCCGACCTCGACGGGCTTGCCTGCAGATATCCCCATCCGATCATCCCTTCTTGCCTACTATTATAACGTGGTCTGCCGTGTTGCGGAGCGACGTGGAGAAAGGCTCTGCCCCGACCACTATGGTTTCCTTGCCGTACTTTTTTGCCTTTAGCAGCACGCTCTGGAAGTCGGAATCGCGCGTCATCAGCGCTATTGTGTCGATGTGCTTGTTGAATATGAGCTCCATTGCTTCTGCAGCCATGGGCGCGTCAACGTCGTCTGTTATGACAAGCATGGGCTGGAAGCCTTGGTTGGCAACGGCTTCTATCAGCTTTTCGGGCGCGTGCTGGTCAAGGAACACGCCGCCGAACTTTATGGTTCCATGTTCTTCAAGCGCGCGCCTGACCTCCCGTAGGTCGGTCCCCAACTCATGTCGTAGCATGTTCGGCCCGTCCACGAGTAGGCCTATGCGTTTCTTTTTGGGTCTCTTCTCCATCGAGAGCTTTTTCTTGACTCGTTCAAGCACCATGGAATCACAACCGGAAGGCCTCTCGTGCGTTGCGTTCGGTAGCCTCGCCCACTTCCTCAGGGGTTGAGCCCAGAGCTTTTGCGATGGTGTTTACCAACATCACCAGGTTAGCGGGCTCGTTGCGCGGCTCGTCCTTTCGGGGGCTGGAATACGGCGAGTCTGTTTCCACCAGCATCCTGTCAAGCGGCACTTCTTTAATTACCTTTTTGTCCCCCATAAAGCAGTAGTTGGTGGCAAAAGAAACCCAGTACCCGCGTCGCACGGCCTCCCTTGCCTGCGTGCGCGAGCCCGAAAAGTAGTGCAGCACCACCCTTTCAGCGTTTTCGTTTTCGAGGATTTCGAGTGCCTCTGTCATTGCGTTCCTAGCGTGCACTATGACCGGCTTGCCGAGCTCGTTTGCCAGCCTGATGAAGAACGCGAAGTTCTCGTTCTGTTCCTCTGCGCTGGATGGCATCCACTTGTACTCGAGGCCGACCTCCCCAACGCCCACGATTTCCTTTCTGTTTCTGCGGGCATGGTCTGCAACCTCCTCTATCCAGCTCTTCTCCTTGACGGCGTAGACGGGGTCCAGTCCCGCGCAGGCAAAAACAACGCCACGGAACATTCGGGCGATTTCAAGGCATTTCTTGTTGGAGTTTAGGGACGTCGCCGGGTTGACGATCCCGCCCACGCCGGCAGTTAACGCGCGGTCGATGACCACCTTCAGGTCGCGGTTGAAATCCTTCGAGTCAAGATGGGCATGCGAGTCGATCATGACGAACCAACGCGCGTGCAGTATTTAAAGAAAGAAAACATACTCTTGTCGTGAAGACATCGCAGCTCATAGCGCTCACCCTTCTTGTTGGAATCGCGATTGGCGCGGCCATTTTCTTCATCCTCGGCCTGCCAAAAGTTGTCGGCGTGCTTTCCGGAGCGAACATCCAATTCGTGGCGCTCGCCGCCGCAGCGCAGCTGGTCTCTGTGCTGGCAATATTCGGCCGATGGTCCGCGTCCGTGGACTTCGCGCGCATAAGGGTATCCAGCGCGAGGCTCCTCCTAGCATCGTTGGCGGGCATAGCCTTTGCCAACATAACGCCAAGCTCGCGCATGGGCGGCGAGCCCGTACGCGCATATTTTTTGCGCAGGAACGCGCGTACCCACACCGGCGACGCCCTAGCGACGGTTATCGTAGAGCGGGTTTTTGACGGGGTCACATTTGCTTTCATTTCGCTAATCGTGCTCGTTCTGGCGTTCATATTCTGGCACCTTCAATGGTGGGTGGTCCTGCTGATGTTCGTATCATTCATCCTGAGTTCGGCGTTCCTTGGGTTTGCAATCTACCTTTCCTACAACCGCAAGGCTGCCCTTGGGATGATGTTCTGGCTGCTCGACCGATTCCGCAGGTTCGTCGGCAAGGAACAGGCAATACGGCGAGTGCAGAAGTCAATAATGAGGAACGTAGCCAACTACAACCGCAACGCAAAGAGGATGCTCGCGAGCAGGGCGCTCTGGGCCAAGGGCGTCGCGCTCAGCCTGCTCAACTGGTTTTTCGAGGTGCTGCGCGCATACCTAATCCTGCTTGCGCTGGGCGCCCAGAACCCGAGCTTCCTGGTCGTTGCCGCAGCAATAGTCATCGCCGCGCTAGGTGGCTCGCTGCCCCTACTTCCCGGAGGGCTGGGAGTAATGGAAGGCACGATGATAATCATACTCTCTTCCGCAGGCATCACCCCCGCCCTTGCCGGGGCAGCCACAATACTCGACCGCTTGATTTCATATTGGGGCCTTACTTTCGTCGGTTTGGGAAGCGCCTACTACCTCGGGTTCAAGTCCGGCAACGTTCCGGCAAACAAATAAAAACCCCGATCCCGTTAAGCAAGCACTTCGTGCTTGTTGTGAGTGATTGAATGCCCGGCGAGATACAGTTTGGCACGGTAAAGGAGCTCAAGGAAGGAAAACTCGTAGTGATCGATGGCGAGCCCTGCCGGGTGGTGGGCATTGATCTGGCGAAAACAGGCAAGCACGGCTCCTCCAAGGCGCGCGTCGAGGCCATATCCTTGTTTACGGGCAACAAGAAAACCCTGCTAAAACCATCTGACGCAACGTGCGAGATCCCCATCATCGAGAAGAAGGCGGTCCAAGTCGTGGCAATCACGGGCGACACGATGCAACTCATGGACCTGCAGACATTCGAGTCATTCGAAATGCCAATACCTGACGAGTACAAGGGCAAGATAGTTCAAGGCGGCGAACTCGAAATCCAGGACGTAATGGGCAAGAAGCTGCTCAGCCGAGTCAAGTAACGCTCATGAAAGCACTCACTCTATCCAAAAGCAGGTCAATAACGATAAGGCCTACTCACCCGTTCAACTTCGACGCCACGGTTCACAAGCCTTCCCACTTTCCAGATCAACTCACCGTTTACGAGAAAGGAAAACTCTGGCAAACGCTGCGCTTAAACGGCCGCATCTTCGGCGCAAAGTTAGAGAACAAAGGAGCTGTGTCGAGGCCACTAGTTAAGTTAACAGTCTTCTCAAACGGAAATATAGCAGACGGCAAACTAAAGCAAGCCGCTGAAGAGCTTTGCTGGTACTACGACCTAAATGCCGACCTTCGCTGCTTCTTTTCAAAGTTTGCAAAGGAGCTGGTGCTCGGTCCAGTAATCCGAAAGTGGAGTGGAATGCGAGTTAGCTCTGCTCACTCGCTTTATGAGCTTCTGGTTGTTGGTATTGTGCTTCAGAATGCCACGGTCCGACGCAGCGTACAGATGCTCGCATCGCTACTTGAAAACTATGGCATGCTCGTCAAGTTTGGCGGCAAGACCATGTACGCCATGTGGGCGCCCGGCGAGCTTGCAAAAGTTGGCGAGCAAGAACTGCGGGCGCTAAAGGTCGGCTACCGAGCCAAGTTTTTAGTTCGTTTGTCGGGCGACTTCGCTGAAGGCAAAGTCGATGAACCTGCTCTTAGAGCAATGGGCAAGGAACAAGCCAAAAAAGAACTGATGAAGCTATACGGAGTGGGCCCCGAGACTGCTCGAATTCTACTGTTTGAGGCGCTGCACCACTATGACGCATTTGACCACATAGCGCCCTGGCAGCAAAAGATATACTCCCACCTTTTCTACGGAAAGCGGCTGGTCCCAGTGTCGCGCATGAGCAGCGACATAAAGCGCCGTTACGGCAAGTGGAGCATGCTCGCCGTCCACTACTTGTGGGAAGACCTATTCTGGAAGCGCAAAACCCAACACATTGACTGGCTAGAGAAAGAAATACGCCTATAAGCTAGCCTTCTATCATTCGTCTCGCTTCTGACCGGCTGACTTCGGCTGCTAGTCTGCGTTCCTCTTCTTCTTCCCTACTTCTTTCCGCCGCTCGGCGTTTAGTATCAATTTCTCTGTAAAGTTTACCTAGCGCTTCACTTATATTAGAAGCTGTGACTACGTGTCCTATTTGCTTAGCCCCTACAAAAAGAAACTGGATTTGTTTATCTACCCTTTCTTTGCCAAATAATTCCACGGCTTTATGGTAACTACTCGCTGCCTCTCCTCTTGACGTAAGCTCTGCGTGGATCTTAGCTACCTCATTACGCCGAGTTATGTTAGTCCATTTCCATTCTTTCATATCTTTCTTAGCATTGGCGATACGTTCTGCGCGGGGCATAACCTTTAGCGGCCCGATCTTTTTCATCCACCAGGGTTCTCCAACCCTTGATTCTGGTATCTCGTGCGGCTGCGGCCATTCGCCGCGTTCTAGCATCGGGTATTCAAGGTACTTTCCTCTTCTATATGTTTCAGTTTCTCTAGTGTGTTTACGAGCAAGATCTGTCAGGTCGGCTATAACTCTTTTCGGCGGTATGCCTGCCCTTGCGGCGTTCTCCATTGCTTTCTCAAGAGGAGAGCCTGCAAATGCCAGCCTAACTCTTGCAAGGGCCCGGCTTTCAGCCCTACTGCGCCCAAGTGGTAATGTGAACTTTCTTCCAACATGTCCTTTGCCTGGCATTCGATCGTCTCAGTTGAGTATGTGCTATTAGTGGTTTTAAGCTTAACGTCTAATGAGTCACACACCCAAACGTTTATAAATGTGTGAGAACTACACTTCTCATAGAATAGATTTTGTGAGAAGTACGTATGACACAAATTAGTGGTATCATAGAGGAGTTGAACCCTTGGTGGAAGACGCAGTTCAGAGTCGATGGATATAGAGAGCGCGAGATTTACTCAGACATAAAGAAATTCATGAGACTGCCTCAAATAATTGCCCTTACTGGTCTAAGGCGCGTAGGCAAAACAACCTTGTTGCTCAGAATAGTTGAAGACGCCATAAAAGGTGGGCTAGACTCTAGGAACGTACTTTATGTTTCCTTTGATGAGCTTAAGGCAGTTAGTATTAGAGAAGTACTTCGAGAATATGAAGTGCTCGTCAACAGAAACCTGCGTTATGGCAAATTCCTTGTTTTGCTAGACGAAGTACAGAAACTAGTTGGCTGGCAAGACCAGCTAAAGGCTCTTTACGATTTATACAAAGGCAGGATAAAGTTCGTGGTGTCTGGTTCTGAGTCATTATTCATCAGAAGGGGTTGGAAAGAATCACTCGCAGGTAGGCTTTTTGACTTCAAACTAGAACCGCTTTCTTTTGGCGAGTTTATAGAATTCAAGCAGTTAAACTATCACCCAATCAAGCTGTACTCCAGGGAGCTATCGCGGCTCTTTGATGAGTTTATTCTGACGCAAGGCTTTCCTGAGCTAGTTGGCGTGACTGACAAAATTGTAATCCGAAAATACATACGTGAAAACGTGATTGAAAAAGTTATCTTTAGAGATCTGCCAAGCCTGCTCAACGTCAAGAATGTTTCTGTTATAGAGTCACTTCTGACCTTGCTGATCGAAGAGCCCGGCCAGATTGTTGACATCTCCCACCTTGCTGGAGAACTTGGCGTGTCCAGGAAGACGCTTTCGGATTACCTATCTTATCTAGAACAATCTTTTCTTGTAAGGAAGCTATACAACTTTTCACGCAGCAGAAGCAAAGTGGAGCGTAAGCTACGCAAGTACTACCCGACAGTAGTATCTCCCGAGTTGGTTTTCAGGAATGACGATCTTTCTAGATCGCGTGTCTTTGAGTGGATGATTGTGAACCAGCTCAAGGCGGAGTTTTTCTGGCGGGATGTTTACAAGAATGAAGTCGACATAGTATTGTATGGGCGTAAGCCAGTGCCGATAGAGGTAAAGTATGGCAAGATTGACACTAGCGGCTTACGGGCATTCATTAGGCGGTTTAAGGTTGGCAAGGGGTACGTCGTAACACCCGGCGCTGAAGAAACCCGCAAGGTGAACGGCGCGGAGATCTGCATAGTCCAAGCATTCTTGTTCCTACTCGGATACAAGAAGATGGTAAAGTAGGTCATATGGTGTTAGGATTTTGACGCAATACTCTTTTAAGCGCCGCGCGCGCCAACAGGCGCATGGCCGGTCGACTTCCGCGGGCGAAACTCTCTATTTAAATCAGCGGAAGCCCTAGAACAAGTCGTGGCAGACAAGGAAAGCGATTTAGGCCTTACGGTCAAGAAAGATCAGGACTTCAGCGAGTGGTACCACCAGCTGCTCGCGAAAGCGGACGTGCTGGACCAACGCTACCCGCTGCAAGGCTTCCCTGCCTACGGGCGGTTTGGGTTCCCGGCGCACGACCGCATAATCAAGATACTTGAAGACTTGCTCGATGCTTCCGGGCACGAAAAGTGCTACTTCCCCCTCCTCGTGCCGGAATCGCTGATGAGCAAGGAGAAACAGCACATACGCGGTTTCGAGAAAGAGGTGTTCTGGGTTACACATGGGGGCTTGGAGAAGCTGAACGAGCGGCTCGCGATCCGCCCAACCAGCGAGATGCCGATGTACGAGACTATCCGCAATTGGATCCGGTCGTACAACGACCTGCCGCTCAAGATCTACCAGAGCTGCACGGTTTACAGGTATGAGACCAAGCACACGCGCCCACTTTTGCGGGGGCGCGAAATATTGTGGAACGAGGCACACACTAGCCACGCGACGAGGGAAGAGGCAGCAGCGCAGATAGTGGAAGGAGTCCGCATCTACAAAGAGCTCTTCCGCAGGATCTGCATTCCATCATTGTTCCTGAACGTGCTTGACGTTTTCGCCGGCGCAGAGGAAGCCATAGAACCATACGGCATCTATCCGGACGGCCGCGGGCTCGAGATCGGCTCCGTGAACAACCTCGGCCAGCGCTTCGCGAAAGCGTTGGACGTCAAGTTCAAGAAAGAAGACGGCACGGACGACTACGCCTACCAGACTTGCTACGGCATCTCGATGCGCCTGCTCGCGACAGTCATATCAGTACACGGCGACGACCACGGCATGGTGCTGCCGCCAGAAATCGCGCCAGTCCAGGCCGTGATTGTTCCAATAGTTTTCAAGGGAAAAGAGAAGGAAGTGCTGGATGCCTGCCAGAAGGTGGAAAAGCAGCTTCGTGATGCCGGAGTGCGCGTGCGCCTCGACGACTCTGCTAACACGGCTGGCTACAAGTTCAACCACTGGGAGCTCCGCGGCGTGCCAGTGCGCATAGAGATCGGGCCTCGCGACCTGGAAAAGAGTTCCTTTACACTTGTCAAGCGCACCGGTGGCAAGAAGTCAGCGAAACTTGCCGATGTCGTGAAAGAGGTAACAAAAGCCTTTGGCGAGATCTTCAGCGAAATGAGCGTCAAGGCGGAAGCTTATCAAAAGGCGCGCATCCGCGACGCTGCGACCATCACGGCAATCAAGGAGTTCCTAGACACCGGTTTCGCGCGCATCGCTTGGTGTGGAAAACTGGAGTGCGCCCAGAAGCTGGAGAAAAATGTGGAAGCCGGCCTGCTCGGCCACGAGTACGAAGCGCCAGTGCCCCATGGGAAGAAGTGCATCATCTGCGACTCCGCCGCAAAGCACTACGGGTACGTGGGAAGGACCTACTAATGTCCAAGCTTTACTCTTGCAGCGAGTGCAGAATGAATTACCGCGACCCAAAAATAGCGCGCAAGTGCCGGGAGTGGTGCAAGAAATACCGCTCCTGCAACCTCGAGATAATCAAGCACGCCGTAAATGAGTAGTGCTTCGCCCTTGTGCCTGTTTCCAAAGCCTATCGCGATATCTTTGCTGCCACTGAGTTACAGTTTCAAGGGAGATTCCCAGACGGTGGGTTAACTCCCTTCTAAGTATTTCTCTGGTGTTAACATGGCATATTAATTGGGCTGGCGGGTGACGTAGGTATGTTCCTGATAGCTCTCTAACGGTAGCTAATGCTTCGCGCCGATATCTCGCTGGAACAAAGCCAAGGAGAGCGAGTCTTTCTTGCCGAAACTTCTCTCTAAAAGCGCGTTCCTGGCTTGTTATAAGTTGTTGCCTTTCACTAGCTTTAGTGGCAAAACGTAAGAGTTGGCTTGCGGTTCCCCCAGTTCTTGATACCGAACGTAAAAATCTCTCGTAGAGGAATGCGACTTCCCGGTCAGAGGCTTTTGATAACCCGGCCCTTGCCATTCTGGCGGCATTTGGCCTAAATAGCTCCGGGTTTGCCCACCAGTTTCCTCTATCGCTTACATGGGTAGCTATGGCATCGATCATGGTGTCGCGCGTTATCCTAGCCGGCCTAAGTACAAGCACGCTTTCTACCACGCAACCCTTTTAGCTGCAAAAGTTTATATACAAATGTAGCCAAACTATTGTTGCGTGAACCGTGTGATGCCTTACCAACTCGTTATCTGCGGCATCGTCGTCATTCAGTAAGCCGCCAGCATAATCAACTCTTTAAATGCTGCGGCCGTGTTTCAAGGGATTACGGGTTAGTTTCATGACTCTCGAACCGAAACTCAAGGAAAAGAACTGGTCTCCGCGAGTTGAGGAGCAGCTGCTCGGCGAGTGGAAGCACGAGTACGACTTTTCTTTTAACGAGGATTCGCGCAAGCCTGTTTTCGCGATAGACACGCCACCTCCATACCCTTCCGGCAGCTGGCACGTGGGCGCGGTCGCCGCGTACTCGATGATCGACATGATCGCGCGGCTCCAAAGAATGCGTGGCTTCAACGTGCTCTACCCCTTCGGTTGGGACCGGAACGGCATCAACATCGAACAAGTCGTGGAGAAGGAGTTCAAGAAGCCGATGCACTCTTTCCCGCGCGAAGAGTTCATCAAGCTCTGCCGAGAGCGCATCGACAAGGTATCGAACGAGATACTAGTGCTCGCCCAAAGGACGGGCCAGAGCGCCGAATTCACTGGCAAGCGCTCATACATGACGGACTCGCCCGAGTACCGCGCGGTCTCGCAGGCCATATTTATTGAGCTCTGGAATAAAGGACTCATCGTGGAGGAGTTGCGGCCCAACAACTACTGTCCGGGCTGCCGCACTACGATTGCCGAAGCAGAGGTCGTCTACCGAGAGCTGCCTTCGCAGCTAAGCACCCTCAAGTTTGCAGTCAAGGAAGGAGGAACTTTAGAGATAGCCACCACGCGGCCAGAGCTGTTGTGCGCCTGCCGAGCGGTTCTCGTGCATCCGGAAGACGATAGATACAGCAAGCTAGTAGGCAAGCACGCCTTGGTTCCAGTATACGGCAACTCCGTTCCGATAGTTGCGCACAAGGCCGTCCAAAAGGACTTCGGTACGGGCGCGCTCATGGTCTGCTCTTACGGCGACTTCTCAGACGTGGGGTGGTTCCGCGAGCTCAGGCTCGACCCAGTGAACGCGATAGATATGGAAGGAAAAATGAGTTCGGCAGCTGGCAAGTATGCCGGTCTGCACGTCAAGAAGGCGCGCGCCGCCATACTCGAGGACCTCAAGGAGGCCAGGTTGCTGCTCGGCCAGAAAGAAGTTAACCACCGCACGCCGACCTGCGAGCGCTCGCGCGATCCTATAGAGATCATTCCGTTGAAGGAGTGGTACGTAAAGCAGGTGCACGCGCTTCCCGCGCTGCGGAAAATGGCGGACAAGATGGTGTTCCACCAGCCGCAGCACAAGCAGGCGCTCCTAGACTGGATTGCTTCCGTAACAATAGACTGGCCTATCTCCCGCAGGCGGTACTACCACACAGAGATCCCGTTGTGGTATTGCGAAAAATGCGGCAAGCCTTTTGTTCCTTCACCTGGCAAGTACTACCAGCCGTGGAAGGAAGACCCACCCAAGGGAAGCAAGTGTTCCTGCGGCAGCACTTTATTCCGCGGCGAGGAAAAAGTGTTCGACACCTGGATGGACTCCAGCTGCACGCCGCTCTACATCGCTGGCTACGGACGCTACCCGAAACTCTTCAAGAAAGCTTTTCCAAACGGGCTGCGCCCGCAGGGAAAAGAGATCATCCGGACGTGGCTTTATTATACCATGCTAAAGGCGCATCTCCTCGGTTTCGAGAAGCCTTTCGAGCACGTCTGGATACACGGGCTGGGGCTGGACAAGCACGGCAAGAAGATGAGCAAGTCCGTGGGAAACGTGGTTCCTCCAGAACCTATAATGGCAAAGTACGGGGCTGACGCGTTCCGATTGTGGGCTGCTGGTGAAGCGCAGGCGGGCGAGGACTTCTGCGTGGACGAAGCACGCATCGATGGCGCACTCAAGTTCCTTACCAAGTTCTGGAACACCTGCAAGTTCGTCTCGATGTTCCCGCAGGCGGGCAAGCCGGCGAAGCTCGAAAAGCTGGACGAGTGGCTGCTAGCCGAGCTGGAGAGATTAAAGAGCGAGTGCCACGCAGGGTTTGATGACTTCAACTTTTTCCAGCCGGCCAACCGTTTGCGCGAGTTTGTCTGGAATCTGTTCGCACCCCACTACCTTGAACTCGTGAAGCCCCGAGCTTATGCGGGCGATGCGAGCGCGCTCTACACGCTCCATCACACGCTCCAAACGCTCCTCAAGCTGCTGGCGCCGATATGCCCCTTCATTTCAGACAAGGCTTACAAGGAGCTCTACAAAGGAAAAGTCCACGGAGAGTCGCTGCCAGCGCTTGACTCAAAGCTGGCTAAGAGCCCGCTCGCTGGCAAGACCGCGGCGCTCGTGGAGTTCGACTCAATGGTGTGGAAGCAGAAGAAGGAAAAAGGAATACCATTGAATGCACCCGCGGCTGGTGTTGCTGTTCCTCCGGGACTGGCAGAGTTTGCAGGCGACCTGCGCGCGGCGCACAAGCTGGAGTGATATCATGGAAAAAGAGGTAGTTTGGGTAAACGGCAAGCTGCTCTCTCGCGGGGAGGCGAGCGTCAGCGTGTTCGACCACGGGTTCCTCTACGGCGACGGCGTGTTCGAGGGGATAAAGATCGCCGACAAGCGGCTCCTCCTATTCGAGGAACACTTAGATCGACTCTACCACTCGCTCAAAGTCTTTGGCATTAAGGAACCAATGCCCCGCCAAGACTTCCGGCAAGTGGTGCTCGACGCCTGCAAGGCCTCGCAAATCGTCAACGGCTATGTCCGGCCGGTCGTCTCACGCGGGCCCGGCGACTTAGGAGTCAACCCGAACAAGTGCAAGGAGCCAACCGTGGTAGTGATCATCTCCCGCATCCAGCTCTATCCTAAAGAGTTCTACGAGAGGGGTTTGGACGTGGTAGTCGCAAAGACGCGCAAGACGCCCAAAGAATGCATGGACGGCAGCGCCAAGATATGCAACTACGCCAACAACACCTTTGCAATAATGGAAGCAAACAAGGCAGGCGCGCAGGAGTCGATAATGCTCCTTTCAGATGGCCGCGTGAGCGAGGCAAGCGCCGACAACATATTCATTGTGCGCAACGGCGAAGTCTGGACGCCTACTCTTTCAACCAACTGCCTGCCCGGAATAACGCGAGCGGCAGTTCTCAGGATCGCGAAAGAGATTGGAATAACTGCGCTGGAGAAAGACTTCGGAGTGAAAGAACTGACTGGTGCGGACGAGGTGTTCCTAACCGGTACGGGCGCCGGCATCGTGCCTGTCGCGACCATAGGTGGAAAGAAAGTAGGAAATGGGGCGCGGCAGGTCACCAATAAACTTATGGAAACATACTTTGCGCGCGTGCCCCAAATGAGCACGCCCTACGAGTGATCCCATGGCGAACAAGATAGAAGAAGAAGTGATAAAGTACTGGAACGAGAAGGGCATCCCCGAGCGGGTGCTAAAGCAGCACGCCTCAAAAGAGGAGTTCCACTTTGTCGATGGCCCGCCATACGCTTCCGGTCGCATCCACGTCGGCACTGCGATGAACCGCATACTAAAGGACTACTACCTGCGCTACTGGCGCGCAAAAGGCGAGAACGTGCGCTCGCAGCCGGGCTGGGACTGTCACGGCCTGCCTATAGAGAACAAAGTGGAGAAGCGTTTAGGTTTCAAGACAAAGCAGGACATCGAACGCATAGGCATCAAGGCGTTCAACGAGGAATGCCGCAAGTTCGTGATGGAACACAAGGACATAATGACCCGCCAGTTCCGCGAACTGGGACATTGGATGCACTGGGACAACCCGTACATGACGCTCCAAAACAAGTACATTGAAGGCGCATGGTTCACTTTCCGCAAGGCTTTCGAGAACGGCTTCCTATACAAGGGCGCGTATCCAGTGCACGTCTGCCCCCACTGCGAAACCGCAGTGGCGTTCAACGAGATCGAGTACGAAAAAGTAAAGGAGAACTCGATCTACATCAAGCTGCCAGTCCGTGGCAAGAAGGGAGCGTTCCTGATAGTTTGGACCACGACACCCTGGACATTGCCAGCAAACGTGGGCGTGATGGCCCACTCCAAGTACGATTACGCGTTTGTCGATGTGGGTGGAGAGACCTGGGTGCTGGCAAAAGGGCTAGTCGAAAAGGTGCTCAAGCTTGCCGGGAAGAAAGGCAAGGTAGTCAAGGTAGTGAAGGGTAGGGAGCTTGACAAGTGGGAGTTTGACTGTCTGTTTTCCGACCTGCCAGTGCAGAAAAACGTCAAGCATTTCGTGGCTCTGGCAGACAAGTACGTCTCGCTCGAGGAAGGCACGGGCCTCGTCCACTCCGCGCCCGGGCACGGGCGCGAGGACTTTGATGTCGCCCAAAAGGTGGGCTGGGCGGTCCTCTCGCCGGTGAATACTGACGGCACGTTCAAACCAGAGGCAGGCCCGTATGCTGGGCGGAAGGCAAAGGAGGCCGACCCTGACATCATAAAGGACTTGAACAAGCGCGGCTTGCTGGTAGCAGAGGAAAAGATAGAGCACGATTACCCGAAGTGCTGGCGCTGCAAATCTTCGTTGTTGTTCATGACGGTCCCCCAATGGTTCTTCCGCGTTAGCGCATTCCGTGACGAGCTCATAGAGCAAAACCGCAAGGTCCGCTGGGTGCCTGAATGGGCCGGCAAGCGCTTCGAGGACTGGCTCACCAACCTGAATGACTGGCCCATATCAAGACAACGCTATTGGGGCATTCCACTCCCGATTTGGGAGTGCAAGCAATGCGGCGAGATACGCGTCATCGGCAGCGCCAGCGAGCTGCCGCGAAAACTCGAGGACCTGCACCGGCCATTCATAGATGAGGTCACTTTCAAGTGCTCCAAGTGTAGCAAGGAAATGCGCCGGGTTTCGGACGTGCTGGACGTCTGGTTTGATGCCGGCGTCGCGCCATGGGCTTCCCTGAATGGCGAAAAGCCAGACGCGCTCAACAAGCTGCGCCAGACCGAGTTCGAACTGGAGGGAGCCGACCAATTTAGGGGCTGGTGGAACGCCCAAGCCATCACTGGATTCATGACTTTCGGCCGGATACCTTTCAAGACTGTCGTGTTCCATGCGATGGTGCTGGACGCGCACGGCGTCAAGATGAGCAAGTCAATAGGCAACATCGTCCAGCCAGAAGACGTGATAGCAAAGCACGGCCGCGACACCCTCAGGTGGTACTTTCTCGCCAACGACCCGAGCATGGACATCAACTTTGATTGGAAGAAGTGTGAAGAGTACCAGCGTTTCTTCGAGCTGATAGGAAACACTGTCAGGTTCTACGAGACATATTGCGCCGCCAGAGTGCCAGCAAAGAAGCCAAAACTAGAAGCAGAAGACTCGTGGGCACTCTCAAGGCTCGCTCATGTTGTCGATCAGTGCGGCAAGCTCAACTCCTCATACGAGGGCTTCAAGGCAATGGTGGCAGTGCAGTCATTCCTCACGGACGACGTGAGCAAGACTTACATAAAAATGATACGCGACCGCACGCGCGCAGCGAGCGACCCAACGTCAAGATCAGCAGCATCATGGACTCTAAGGGAGCTGCTTTCAGCCTCGCTGCGCCTGCTGGCTCCTTCACTAATGCACCTCTCTGAACACTATTACCGCAAGCTATACCCGCAAGAAGAAAGCGTTCACCTTGCGGGCTGGCCTGCCGCTGGCAAGCGGGACGAGAAACTCGAGGAACAGGTGTCTGCCGCTTTGCATGTCGTCGAAGCCGCACTAAACTTGAGGAACAAAGCAGCCATTCCGCTAAGGCAGCCATTGAGGCAGGTGCTAGTTGAAGCCAAGGAACAGAAAACAAAGTCTGCGGTAGAATCACTCCACGAGCTTATCGCGAAACAAGCCAATGTCAAGGCGGTCAAGCTTACTGCCAAAGCTCCCGGAACGCATTACGAGGTGATTGAAGTGCCGTTCGGCAAGGTGTTCCTTGACAAGACGCTCGATGCCGAACTGTTGCGGGAGGGCTTCACACGCGATGCCATCCGCCACGCCCAGTCGCTGCGCAAGAAGCTCGGCCTCGTTGAAACGGATGCCGTAATTGTCAACGTTGCCGGCCCGAAACCTGCTTTGGGCATGCTCGATGCTGACACTTTCAAGAAAGCCGTGAACGCGCGCGAGCTCAAGCTCTCGGAAAAACCCGAATTTACCGGAGAGAGTTCCGAGTTCGAACACGACGGAGAAAAACTGGTGGTAACAGTAAAAAAAGCGGCACAAGAAGGGCCTGTGGCTTAGTGGTAGGGCGCCCGCCTGATGCGTGGGAGGTCGTAGGTTCAATTCCTACCAGGCCCACGCCGCCATCAAGGCAACTCTAATATAGTCAGAACTTATGGCATGAGTTGGGAAGTAATGCAGTTCGTTGAAACACAAGTAAAGATAACGGCAAGGCACGCCACCATCTCGGGCTTGCTGGCTCGCCCGGACACTGACAAGCCACCCGGCGTGCTCTACCTCTCCGGTTCCGGACCTTCGCTGCGCTGGAAAGTAGTGGACGCAGCCGCCCACTCGTTGGCAAGCGCAGGCTTTGCTTTTCTCAGGTTTAACTACCCGGCCCATGAGGAAGGCGCCGCCGCAGGCAGCGACTTCCAGCTCGACGTGGACTGCGCCAAGTCTGCGCTGGACCTTCTCGCGCAGCACTGCGACCCGAAACGCATCGGCGTGGTAGGCAAAAGTTACGGCGCGCGTGTGGCAGTCGAGCTCGTACCGGACGAGCGCGTACGATCTCTCGTATTGTGGGCGCCCGCCATACGGCCAGAAGAAGGATTCCGCTTCCGCAAGCCCGCGCGAATCGTGCACGGCACCATCGACGCGGTGGTCCCGCCCCAAAACTCCCAAGAACTGTTCAAAAACATTCCTGGAGAAAAGAGCCTCGAAATAATCCCACGGGCAGACCACGGGTTTGCCGGAAAAGAGCACGAGTGCGCCCGCGCCACGCGCGACTGGTTCGAGAAATGGCTCTAGCTTCCTAAGAGTTGCTAACTAATGTGATGCTTGGGATTTCCGAATACGCTTGTTTATTAGCGGAATGAAATGGTTTTTGTAACGTTTTTGAAGTTCAGGCAATCGCCAATCCTTTCCAGTGATCTTTTTCCGGCATAGGGGAGAGCCACATTTACAGTCCCATTTTGCGACGTAGTCCTCGGCTTCCCACAAGATGTAATCAGAGGTGAGCTCTTCACCGGGCTGGATGTCCCTGCGCGCAACAAACGTGAATGCGTTTTTCATCCAGATATTTGGGTCGCAAGAATGGTTTATGAAATAGGCAGGATCTTCGCCCTTGTCTTCAACAGTAAATAAGTTATCATCGAGCTGCAGAACAACCTTGCCTTCCTGATTCTTAGCCCGCATCGCTTCTTCCATTGAAACATAGTTACCGCCCCAAATAATCACGGTTTCCCCTGCCTTGATATGCTCTTTTGCGAATATGCCCCCACCCTGAATGGGTGATGATCGTATTTCTAGTTTCGGGCTTATGGACGATTTTTCGGGATATTTTTCTTTCATTACTAATCGCAGCTCTCCAAAGTTTATAAGTTTGGCTCGTAGGGCCTCTCGCGAGGCAATGCTTATAAACAATCCGGCAGTTTGGAATGCGTGAAGCTTTACTTGCCCCTGCTGCTGCTTTCGGCTGCAGTTTTGCTATCCGGTTGTGCGGGGTCAAACCAGTTCCCGCGCCCGCCCTCGAACGTCTCGTTCAACGCGCCGGCACAACTGCCGGACGCGTATGTTGACGTAGCATATTCGTATTCGTTCTGCCAGCCGCCGCTCACCAGCGCGTCGCAGCTCTGCGACAAGGATGCAACCAACCCGGTCGGCGGCCACCCGCCGTACCATTTCCAGCTCGACTCGGGGGTTGGGTTCCAGCCGTTCGGACTCTCGCTCAACCAGAACGGCCTGCTGGCAGGCGCGCCAACCATCGAAGGTAGCAGGACTTTCCGGGTCTGCGCCGTCGACTTGGACGCTTCACAAGCGTGTCAGACGGTCGCTATCGACGTCAAGCAGGCGCCCGGCGGCGTGAGCGTGGAAATAATTGGAGAAGGCCGAGTCTATAGCTCCCCCACGCGTGACATCGACTGCCCGCCCAAATGCTCGGGCACGCTTTCGGACGAGTTTCCGTTCCTGAACGCCCGCGCCGCTGACGGCTGGTTCTTCTCCGACTGGGAAGGCGCGCCCGGCTGCTTCACCGACAGCTGCCCGTTAACGCCAAAGGACCTGCGGGAACCCCTTAACATAAAGGCGATCTTCGAGTACGTGGGCGAATAGCCTGCCGGCCTCGTTTATGTGCAAGGCCCCCGCAGCCTAGAAGCTTTTTAAACAAGCCAAACATAACTTATTTATAGCCTCCCCACGGTTGCCGGGTAACCGGCAAACGTGGGCTTATGGGTGTTCTTATCCGCAAGCCCTTAGCTGCGTTGTTCATAGACGCGTCAAATTTTTACCATTCATTAAAAAAACAGAATGACCTCCCATTCGATGCTGAACAGTTTGCGTCTCTTGCGAAAGAGCTATCCAATGCATTTGAATTGAAGGAAATCTATTTCTATGATTCCGAAAAGGACATCAGCCGGGACCCATTAGGTTACTCAAAACAGCAGCGTTTCCACGAGCGCTTAAGGAAAGAACTCAAAAACCTTGAAATCAGGACAAGAAAACTTAGGTACGTCACGAGCATAAGCAAAGAAGACGCGGCAAAAGAGGCACGCTCGGTAGGCCTGCCCCAAAACACCGATGACAAG
>JACOVT010000075.1 GCA_016177165.1 Microcaldota archaeon | reverse complement strand
TTCGGTGCTAAGCCTGCCCAGCATCAGCGGCAGCGACATATGGCGCCTCGTGGAAATGAGGCTGCCGCGAAAGCGGCCAAGACGCTCCAGAAACCTGGATTAATAAGGCCCGCGTAACTTGTTCATGAGGCTTTCCCGACTCTTCTTGACGCTCGTCCTAGCGTCCAGCGCGCTGGGCGCCAGCTACGAAGTCTGCCCTTCAGGGTGCAACTTCGCGACGGTACAGGCGGCCATCAACGGCGCGGCCACCGGCGACACTATTTCCATCCGGCCGGGTCAGTACAACGAGAGCGTTATAGTCAATGTTTCCTACCTCAACATTACTGGCAACGGAACGTACAACCAAATAATAGTCAACGCGACCAACCGCAACGGGGTGGCTGTCCTCAACATTACTTCCCGGTATTCCAACATAAGCAACCTGACGCTTACTGGCGCATCAATAGGGATCACGAACGCAGCAAACTGGACAACGGCTGCACGAATCGTGGTGGAAAACATTAGCGAGCAAGGGAACGGTAACGCGACTGGCGTTCACGTTTCTCCTTACTCTGAGAACACCTCTTGGACTAGCGTTTACGTGTTTAACGTCACCAAGCCTACGAATGGCAACTCGACTGGCGACGCTATAGGTTTCTTTGTGGACGAGTTCTCCAACAACACGAACGTTTCGGGCCTCAACGTTTCCACCGTGGTTGCCTCGCGCGGCGGTTATCAGCCGGTCGGCGTGCGGGTCGGCAGCAGGAACAACACTTTCTCCTCCTACGTGAACATTTACAACGTCAACGCGACCAACACAAGCAGTACGGATCCGCCCGTGGACCAGGCTGTTGGTTTGTTGTTTAACGCGACCGGAACCACTCTGGCGGTCCCGCAGTACAACACGCTGAGCGGGCCGGTAAACATAAGCTTTGTCAGGGCGAGGGCCGGCTCTGCCTACGGCATTGTGTTTGGCAACGCGTCATACAACACGCTGAGCGGCAACTTGAACGTGACAAACATCACCAGCGAGTCCACCGGCATCGTTTATGGGATCGACTTGTCGCGCTTCAACTCGGACAACAACACGTTTTCAGGAGACGTCAGGCTGGTCAACGTGAGCTCCCAAACAGATAATGCAAACCAGGTAGAGGGAATCATCATCTCGGTTTACGGCACCAACCTCACGGGCTCGTTGGTCATTGAAAACGTTTCCGGCGGGGGCAGTCTAGACGGCCTAACGATTAGAAGGGGTAACTTCACGAGGTTCTCATCGCCTGTTTCTGTCACCAACGTGAGCGCAACCTCAAACAATGCAGCAATAGCTATTGGAGTATCCATTGGCATCGGAGCCAACAATACAATATTTTCTTCTACCGTGTTTGTTGGTGGCATCAGCGGAAGAGGGACTTCGTCTTCTGGGCGTGGAGTAAGCATAGGCGGCACGGCAAGCAACGTACAGTTTGCTGGCGGGCTGCGCCTGGGAAACGTTACCGGCTCATCAAGCACCACTTCTATTGGTATCTTTGTGACCACATCAAACGCTACAATCAACCGCTTGTTTATTGACGGAAGGCTTGACGCCTCCAATGCCATCGAGGTGAACTCACAAGTCAACAACGTGCTGGAAATCGCCAATGGCTCGATAACGGCGACTTCGCAGACGAACGACCTCAACTTCACCAACCTGATCGGGACGGCGAACCTAACCAATTTCACTTTCAACGTTAACAAGCTCAACATACAGGGAGAGAATACCGGCACGCTGCGCGAGTACCAGTACGTAAACGTCTCGGTATCGGTGAGCGGCGCAACGGTGTCGGTGGCAGACTCGTCAGGCCGCGGAGTCACTACTGCAGACAACGGGACCGCTGCATCGACTGGAGCCAACCTGCTGCTGGTGTCGACGCGCGTCGGGGGCACGACGACCGCATCATACCCGTTCACCATCACGGTCTCGAGGACCGGTTACATAACTCAAACGGTGTCGCTCGATGCTGCCGGCGCGAGCAACTCGACGACCGTGGAGCTGGAGCAGGTGGCTTCTCCGACCATCACCGCTCCGGGGGGCAGCGAAACTGAAACCGGCCAGACGGTCACCGGCGGCCGAATTGCCGCAGGCGAGACCAAGCAGTTTGGGTTTGACCGCGTGAGCGGAATCGAGTCGGTAATCGTCAAGGCCAAGTCGGTGATAAGCGACTCGAATGTGCGCGTTGAAGTGGCATCCCCGCCGATTACGCCGCCTCCGTCGCTTTACCATGGCTGGAAAATGGAAGCGAGCTTTGACCGGAGCATGCATGACGTGAAGCTCCGGGTTGGCGTGCTGAGAGAGTGGCTGCTGGGCAACGGCATCCCCCAGTCGAACCTTCACGCATACGTCCTTGAAGGAAGCCAGTGGAAAGAGGTAGCGTTGACCAAGGCCGGCGAGGACGACCGCAAGATCTTCTTTACCATCGACGCTTCGACAAGCTCTGAATACTTTGCCCTCTCCGGCGTGGCGGAAAGCAAGGGAACGCAGCCGCAGCAGAGGCAGGCTGCCAAGCAGGGCGTCCAGACCGGACGGGTCACCGAAGATTACCTCGCCATCATGCTGGTGGTGCTCACGCTCGCTGCTCTCTCCTACCTGTTCGTGTTCGTGCCGCGAGGCCGGGGCTAGCCACCATATTGTCTTGCCAGTCATGCCGTGTTTGGGGAACAAAAAGGCGGCCTGCGCACGTGGTTGTTGTAGGCTGGCAGAAAATCAGACGCGGGCGCAGAAGGTGATGCGGATGCGCGGCTTTCCGGACTTTTCAAAGCCGTTCTGCTGCATGCTTTCCTGCATGCGCACGCGGAACTTTTTCGACAGTGACTTGGCTATCTTTTCGCCAACTTCCTTGTACCCGAAAAGGAAGTCCGGGCCATCACGCGTGTCTTCGCGCCAGAAGCTGGCCGCCTTGTTGTCCGTCTCGCTGGCCGCGCCGGCCAGAATTATGATAGAGTCTTCGAGCTTTTTGAAAAGCTGCTCGTCGTGCTCTTGCTTTTTGCGGAGCTGGATTTTCACTTCATACTTTTGCGCGCTGGTGCGGAAGCAGGCGT